>CAZIXG010000145.1:0-3137 GCA_964543305.1 uncultured Ruminococcus sp. | reverse complement strand
TCCGTGTTGATACCCGCACAGGCGAGTATATGGAACGCGCATAAATTCTGGAGGTAATAGAAAATGGATATTTGCGAAAAAATTGCTTATATTAAAGGCCTTGCTGAAGGCTTAGGTCTTGAGGCTGATACCAAGGAAGGCAAGATTCTTGCCGCTATTATCGATTTGCTCGGCGATATTACCGAGGAAATCTGCGATATTGAGGACGCTTGTGATGATATGAGCGACCAGATAGATGCAGTTGATGAGGACCTTTGCGCCGTTGAGGACATTATTTATGGTGACGATGATTGCGACTGTGACTGCGATGATTGCTGTGACTGTGATGATGACGAGCTTTATGAGGTTGAGTGCCCCGCTTGCAACGATATAATCTATCTTGATGAGGATATGCTCGCTGATGAGGGTATCGACTGCCCCAACTGTGGCACACACCTTGAATTTGATTTCGACTGCTGTGACTGTTGCGATGATGATTGCGACTGCTGCGGCGACGAGGTTGAAGAATAATTTTATTTCACATTAAATCAGAGCCGCACTGTTCTTTCTGAATAGGGCGGCTTGGTTTTTACAGGGGGATTTTTATGAATTCTACCGAGCTTAAATTAGAATATAAGGTTTGCGAAAAGTCGGATGGAGGCATACCCGTAATAATAGTTGCCGCGGGCGTTTCTTCAAGAATGAAGGGGATAGACAAGCAGTTTATGTCTCTTGTGGGTATTCCCACCGTTGCGCGGACACTTATCGCTTTTGAGAATTCACCCGCGATTTCTAAAATTATCGTGGTTACCGCCGCAGGCAGTATACCTTATATGCAGCTTATTTGCGATAAGTATATGATAACCAAGCTCACCGATATCGTGGGTGGAGGAAACACCCGCCACGAATCTGTGATGCGTGGAATCAAAAGGCTTGATAGCACCGATAAAAGGGTGCTCATTCACGATGGCGCAAGACCGTTTGTGGATAATAAAATCATTTGTGATGTATCAGAGGCACTTGAGACTTATGATGCTGCTCTTTGCGTTCGCAAAATTAACGATACTGTAAAATCGGTTAATGAAAACGGCGAGGTTGTTGCTACTGTTGACCGTAGCACACTTTATAGCGCTCAAACACCGCAGGGTGTTTTGGTTAAAAAGTATCTTAGCGCCTGCGAATGTCTTGAAAACACCGAAAGCTTTACCGATGATGCTTCAATTATGGAGGCTGCGGGTTTTACTGTTAAGGCAGTCGAGGGAAGCTCAAAAAACATTAAGATTACCACACCTGATGATATTTTAATTGCAGAAGCAATAATTAAGGGGGATAAATTGTAATGCGAATTGGTCACGGCTACGATGTTCACCGCCTTGTAGAGGATAGAAAACTTATTATAGGCGGGGTTGAAATAGCGTATGAAAAAGGACTTTTGGGGCATTCTGATGCGGATGTGCTGCTTCACGCGGTTTGCGATGCGCTTTTAGGCGCCGCGGCGCTTGGTGATATAGGCAAGCATTTTCCCGATACTGATGAGCGCTTTCGCGGTATCAATTCAGGCTTGTTGCTAAAACATACCGTAGGGCTTATTAAGGCTCAGGGCTTTAGTATAGTTAATATAGACTGCACAGTAATTGCTCAAAGGCCAAAGCTGGCGCCATATACCCAGCAGATGCGCAGTAATATTGCATCTGCCGCAGGTATTAATATCGGCGGAGTAAATGTTAAAGCCACCACCGAGGAGGGTATGGGCTTTACAGGCACAGGCGAGGGTATATCTGCTCACGCAGTATGCTTGCTCGAAGGGTAATAACTTTATAAATCGCCTCATAAATTTTAAGTGGGGTGATTTCTTTGAAGCCGTATATCATTTTCAGCCGTAAGGGGCTTGTGGCTTTATTTGCAGCAATATTGATGTTGATTTTAATATGTGGTAGGCTTTGTGCAGCGAGTGATATCAATCAAAATGCCGATACTAACGCTAAGCGGGTAGAGTTTATTAAGAGCCTCGGCATAACGGTTGATGATGAAACAGCTTCATCCAAGGATACGATAATCCCCGAAAGCTTTTCAGATGTCTATAATAATTATAACAAAATTCAAAAATCGGCAGGCTACGACCTTTCAGCATATAAAGGATGTGGGGTTACTATTTTCACATATAGTATATCCCCGCCCGAGGGCTATAGCGGTACCTGTGCGGCACATTTAATTGTTTATAAAGGCAGAGTTATTGGTGGAGATATATCCTCCGCAGAGCTTGGCGGATTTATGCTGCCGCTTAGGAAAATAGAAGAAGCAGAGTGAAATTTATGGCGAAACAAAGACTTGATAAATTTATTTCAAATCAGCTCATAATTCCAAGGAGTGTTGTCAGGACAGGCATCCGCCGAGGCAAGGCTCAAGTGAATGGGCAGTTGGTGCGTGATGCAGGCGCACTTATTGAAACAAGCGATGCAAAGGTAATGTTTGAAGGCAGGGAAGTAGGTTTTAAGGAGCACATTTATATCCTTATGAATAAGCCTGCTGGAGTGCTTTCGGCATCCAACGATAAATCACGCCAAACGGTAGTTGATTTGGTGCCTGAGCACCTACGCCGTTCAAGCCTTTTTCCCGTGGGCAGACTTGATAAAGATACAACAGGACTGTTGCTTATCACGGATGACGGTGTGTTTGCTCACAATTGCATTTCGCCTAAAAAGCATATATCAAAAGCATATATTGCCGAATTAGACGGCAATATCAATGACCAAATAATCAACGAGTTTAAAAATGGTGTAATCTTGGCAGATGGCAGTAAATGCGCCTCCGCAATATTGCAAAGAATAGCTGATAAAACGGTGCGCATCGTTATAAGCGAGGGTAAGTACCACCAAATAAAGCGAATGTTTGGCACTGTGGGCTTAGGCGTTAATAAATTGCATCGTGAATCCATAGGTGGACTGTATCTGCCCGAGGGGTTAAAAGAGGGAAATTGTATAGAAATGGAAAAAGAAAAGCTTCAAACGGCTATTGTTAAGGATACTTATGTATTTTAGACAAAAGTATCTTCAAAACATTGTAAGAATTATTTATAGAAATTCTATAATTTGTCTGTTATAATATTAAGGAATTAATGTGTTCATTTATAGGAGGTCCATTTTATGGCAAGTTTATCT
>CAZIXG010000144.1:0-3138 GCA_964543305.1 uncultured Ruminococcus sp. | reverse complement strand
GCTAAAAAGGTAAACAAACTTGTGACTCATTTACGAATCAACCTCCTAAATTTTTGTGGATTTAAAATCCATTTTTAACATTTAGCACTCGCGTTTATTCGAGTATCCAAGATATTATAACAGATTTTTCCCGAAAAATAAAGAAAAATTTGTAAAAAAAATACTTTTATATATAATAAATTAAAAAAACATACAAAAAAAGCGGAGTTTTATACACTCCGCTCAAATTATTAAGATATTTTTTTAAGATAGTTATACACAACCTTATTGATGAAAACGCCCGCGATAAGCGTTACCGCAAATTCAACAAGGAAGTTTATTGTAAGCGCTGAAAGAATAACCGACATAATAGCGGCGCCGCCTAAAACGGTATTTTTATAAAGAGTTGCGTAAAAGCCCATAAAAAACAGTGTGTTAATCAGGGGCACGCTAGCAGCCGAGGTCGCAAAAGCCCAGATGCTTATTGTCCCATTTTTTTCAAATGCATAGAAAATCAAACCTGCCGTAAGACCTGCAAGGATACGAGGAACAAAACAGGTAACGGTGTAGGCAAGGGGGTCGGTGTTGAAAAGAACAGAAGCGCTGGGGTCAATCATAAAGCCAATGCCGAAAGCCTGTAAAAAGCTTGTAAGTCCAAAAAGAATGCCTAAAATCATACCGCCGATAGGTCCTAAGCATACTGCGCCGAGAGCTACAGGTATTGTCATCAGTGTTATGGAAAAGAGACCTGTTGTGATATAGCCCAGTGGTGTGAAATTCATAACCAGCATAATGGCTACGAACATACTCAGCAGTGCTAAGTGAAAGATTTTTACTTTTTTGCTTGTCATAAAATTACCTCCGATACTGCCCACGATGGGTGCAGTTCAAAAAATTGACATATATTTTACTGAGTGGGTCAGCTATGGCTGTGAATGCGCATAAACTCCATATAGTTACTCCATGCGTGACGCGATAAAAAGTGCATTGTAGGAGCCATAAAGAATCCAACATTACCATTAAGTAGTTTTTCGCCGCCTGTAAGATAATGGTCACATTCTTGAATGCCTTCAAGGCCGATATTTTCCCAAGCCTCTGCGGCAGCCATACAACAGAGTTGCTCACTTCTTTGGTCTGCCCAGAAGTCCAGCTCTGCTGCATTAACGCAAACATTGCGAGGCGCAATACTTGCCACGATATAGTGTTGGTCAAAGTTGGTGCCGTAACCTTGTTCTGCATATTTTTTGTAATTTGCGCAGAACCAATAGGGGAAAACGCGTGTTATAACTTCAATTGTTTCACCACGGTACTTTTTTTCTATATAAAAACTACCATCTTTATCCGGTAATCCACTGCCACCGCGAGCAATAGCATCGCCTGCACAACCCGCATTGTTTGAAAAAACAAAAGCAAACCGCTCATCCATCATACCTGTAAAGAGCGCAGTCTTGCCTAGACGAGAGTGACCTAGTATGGCAACATTTTTGGCGTCAGTGCCTTCAAGTGTCAAGACATAATCAAGAACACGCATATTAGTAAAAGCCCAAAGACCGATTTTACCGCAATCTGTATCGTTTTGTCTGCCGTTTGGGAAAACAAGCGGTGCAATACCTGTGGTAAAATCACCGTCATCACTTGTGATATCCTTATAGCAGTATGTAATTATATCAAAATCCTGCTCGGAAAGTTCTTCAATTGGAAAATATTTATTTGGAACAGTTGTTTCAAAGTTAATGCAAAGAATTGTTGGCCGCTTTTTAGCATCTTGATGCAAAAGGCGGTAAACAGGGAAGGTGTGGCTACCGTTTTCGTTTTCAAGTGTAAAATCAACACTCGAAAGCATCACATTACCTTTTGCAAAACGCTGTTCTATTATTTTCTCGTTGGATACAGACCAAGCAAAATTATTTTTAGGAAGATAACCATATACCTCACGCTGCATAATTTCCATCATTTCCTCGCGTGATTTAAGTGGCGGAAGCTGTCTTGATTTGATTTCTTGCTTTAATGGATTCATATTACTACACCTGAATTATTTATTCCTTTCGTATATTTCGCGCAAACCATCGAGCAAAAGGTTAGCGTTATAGATAATATCACTTTTGCAGTGGGTGATGATTTCTTTTGAGAGGCCGCCCGTTGCAACTACTGTTGGCTTGCAGCCAAGCTCATCCTCAATTCTTTCAAGCAGACCGTCTATCATAGCGGCAGTGCCGAAAATAAGGCCCGATTTCATACAGTCCACCGTGTTAGAGCCGATAACCGATTTCGGAGCGCTTATATCAATTGAGGGCAGCTGGGCTGTGTTTTCGGCAAGTGCTTTTAATGTAAGGCGAACACCTGCAGAAATAACACCGCCCAAGTACATACCGTTTTCATCGATAACACTGATAGTTGATGCAGTGCCCATATCAATAACAACACAGGGGAGAGTATACTCGCTGATAGCGCCTACTGCGCCTGCAACAAGGTCCGCGCCAAGCTGAGCTGGGTTGTCAATTTTAATATTAAGACCTGTCTTTATACCGGGGCCAAGCTCTAAAGGAACGATATCGCAAAGCAGGGATACCGCGTTGCTAACTGCTCCCCCTACAGAGGGTACAACGGAAGATATTATGCAGTCTTCAACAAGTCGGTAGTCAAGACCGTGAAGTGCAAGAATATTCTTGATTTCCACCGCATATTGGTCAGCGGTTGTTCCATGCGCCGTTGCAAGGCGGGCGGTAAATTTCAAAATATCCTCATCATATGCACCAAGCGTTATATTGGTGTTGCCGATATCTATTGCAAGCAGCATAATTTTACTCCTAAATAAGATATTTGAACTTAGTTCGTCCCCATTATAATATATAGATTTTATAAAATCAATGGAAAACCAAAAAAATGTTGACTATTTGGAGAATTACTGATATAATACAAAACGCTAATCGAGATTTATCTCAAATTTAGCTCCTTGCCCCGCAAAAAATTGCGGAGCCATTTGACCAAAAGGAGGTGCAACGATATGACCAACAAATATGAGGCAGCGCTTGTTTTTTCCGTAGCAAACGGCGAAGAGGCTGTTAACGCGCTCAAGGAAAAGTTCAACGACCTTATAGCAAAGAATGGTACGGTCGAAAATGTTGACGAATGGGGTAAGCGCCGTCTTGCCTATCTCAT
>CAZIXG010000143.1:0-3249 GCA_964543305.1 uncultured Ruminococcus sp. | reverse complement strand
TGATCATATATGCATTTCCCTTGGGACTCCAAAGATGACCGTTTACTTGCCGCAAGCTGAATATGCTTCGTTGTTTATAGAAACGGATACAGGTGATATTAATATCCCTAAAGATTTTGCCTTTGATAAAATCAAAATAGACGGCGACACATCGAATGTGAATTGTTTTGCCTCTGCTGCCGATGTTCTTGAGCTTGAATTAAGCACCGGCGATATCAATATAGATAGCATTACAGCAGCTCAGGTAAGCCTTACTACAACAACGGGCGAAATTGCTGTCAATTCTGTAGCCGCCAAGAATAACATTGATATTGAAACAGATACAGGGAAAGTAAAATTGACGAATGTTTCTTGTACGGACTTTATAGCAGAAAGTGACACAGGAACTATAACCTTGAATAATGTTGTGGCAACGAGTAGTATTTCCATTGAAAGCGATACGGGTGATGTGATATTTGAAGGTAGTGACGCTGCGGAAATATCCGTAAAAACCGACACTGGTGATGTTACCGGCACATTGCTTTCAGAAAAGGTGTTCATTACGGAAACCTCTACCGGTAGGATCAACATTCCTAAAACAACAACTGGCGGAAAATGCGAAATCACAACCTCAACTGGTGATATTGATATTGATATTCATTAAGCTTATAGGCATCGCTTCGGCGGTGCCCTTGCTTATCTCGAAGCAGAATACTATTCCTTCCTCTCGCATCTTTCGTTTATATACCTCCTACCAATTAAGGTTATTTATCTTTTTTAACATTCTTGCATTTCTTAAAAGCGTGTTGTATCATATAAGAGTAATATGTAATTAGGGAAGTAATAAGTATATGAAGTATGCAAAACCTGAGGTGCTTTCTCCTGTTGGTTCACCCGAATCCTTGGAGGCGGCAGTTCGTAGCGGCGCGGATGCAGTATATATCGGCGCTAAACAATTTAGCGCGCGAAGAAATGCCGATAACTTTGATGAAAGTCAGCTTGAAGCGGCGGTGCAGTATTGCCATATAAGGGGTGTTAAGGTATACCTCACTTTAAATGTTATGCTCAAGCAGTCTGAGCTGGATACCGCCTTTGCCACTGCGCGACTTGCCGATAGTCTTGGTGTGGATGGTATTATTGTTCAGGACTTAGGCCTCGCTTCTCTTATACATAAATATCTTCCCGATATCGAGCTTCACGCTTCCACACAAATGTCAATTCATTCGCCCGCTGCGCTTCCGCTCTTAAAGGAAATGGGCTTTTGCCGCGTTGTGGCGGCAAGGGAGATGAGTGAGCGTGAGCTTCGTGAATTTTGCGAGGCGGCTCAAAGGCTTCAGATGGAGGTCGAGGTATTTGTTCACGGAGCGCTTTGTATGTCAGTTTCGGGACAATGTCTGCTTTCTTCTGTTTTAGGTGCCAGAAGCGGAAACCGCGGTCTTTGTGCGGGGCCCTGCCGTCTGCCATTTGCGGCAGAAAACGGCACAGGCTTTGATTTAAGCCTTAAGGACTTATCACTTTATGAGCATATTGATAAACTTTGCGAAATGGGGGTAGCTTCCCTTAAAATCGAGGGAAGAATGAAGCGCCCTGAGTATATCGCCGCCGCGACCGCCGCTTGCAGAAGCGCTGTTGATAACGGCTTTGTGGATGCCTCTCTTTCTAATTTGCTTCAAGCCGTTTTCTCCCGCTCAGGCTTTACCGATGGCTACTTCACCTCGCGGCGTGATAGGGAAATGTTTGGTATTAGAACTCGCGATGATGTTATATCTGCAAAGGATGCCTTTGCTTCAATTCACGAGCTTTACCGCGCAGAAAGGCAAAGCGTGCCTATTAGCATTTCTGCTAAAATCAGAGCAGGGGATAAGCTTGCCTTGACTATCAGTGATGGTATAAACGATGTTACCGTTATTGGCGATATACCGCAGGCGGCTAAAAATAAAGAGTTGGATGCGGATGCCGTAAGGAATAACCTCGCAAAGCTTGGCGGCACACCGTATTTGCTGAAAGAAATAAAAATTGATTTGCAAGATGGGTTGTTTGTGTCTACCTCTGCACTTAACGCCATAAGACGCGAAGCTATTGAAAAGCTCGATAAGCGCCGTATGGCGGTATCAGACCACTGTCTGCACACACCGCAATATTCACAACCCAATACTACTCACGGCGGTAAAAGCATAATTGCCCGCTTTAGTAGTGCGGATCAAATACCACAATGCCTTGATAGAGTGTCTGGGGTTATACTGCCGATAGAATGTGATTTCCCTGATAATTTACCTGATGACATTAGAAAAATAGCCGATATACCGCGATTAATAGCGGATGAAGGTGCCCTTGAAAGGCGGCTTGAGGCGATTAAAGTAAAGGGTATTACCGCCGCCTATTGCCAAAATCTTTCGGCTGTGGCGATAGCAAAGCGCGCAGGATTTGAAGTTATTGGCGCCACAGGACTTAATGTGTGCAATGCCGAAAGCCTTGCAGTGCTTGAGCACTTTGGTATAAAGGATACAGTTTTATCTGCCGAAATATCCTTAACGGATGCAGTAGATGTTAATGCTCGTATTAAAAAAGGTATATTTGCCTATGGAAGACTTCCGCTGATGCTGCTTCGCAACTGTCCGCTAAAAAACGGCAGAAGCTGTGATATGTGCGATAAAAGGGGATATCTTGAGGATAGAATGAACAAGCGCTTTCCCGTGGTGTGCAGAAACGGATATTCTGAATTGCTTAATTCCACACCGCTTTATCTTGCTGACAGAATTGATGAAATTGCTCAGTTAGACTTTATATTGCTTTACTTCACAGATGAGTCTTGCGAGAACTGTGAAAAAATAATAGGGGAATACACCTTTGGTGGAACTCCAAGCGGGGACTTTACCCGCGGTCTGTATTATAAAAATTTGATTTAAAAGTAACTGTGATGCCAAAAATAGGTATCACAGTTATTTTTTTCATAAAAATTGCAAAAACCCCTTGACTAAACGAAAACTTCGTTATATAATAAATCATTACTGATGATGGGGGATTTTGCGCCTTTTTGCAGGTTGAGCACCTGTTTTTTGGTGTAAAAAAGCCCGTTTATCCGTTAAAAATCGCAATTTTTAATTAGGAGTGATTGTGAACCTATGGCAATGGTAAAAGAAGTCCAAATGGGTAAGAACACTCGTATGACATTTTCGAAAATCAATGAAGTTATCGATATGCCTAACCTCATTGAGATTCAAAAGGATTCATACAACTGGTTTATCACCGAAGGCTTGATGGAGGTATTTA
>CAZIXG010000142.1:0-3251 GCA_964543305.1 uncultured Ruminococcus sp. | reverse complement strand
ATCACTGTGGGTATCTTAGCTGCAGTTTTAAGTCGTGCGTGCTCACTTCCCATAAGGGCGGTAAGCTCCTCGCGAACTATCTTTATAACCATCTGTGCGGCAGTAAGGCTTTCCATAACATTAGCACCGATGCACTTTTCGGAAACAGCGGCAGTAAAGCCCTTAGCAACCTTATAGTTAACATCCGCTTCTAAAAGTGCCAAGCGCACTTCACGCATAGCCTCTTTAACATCGCTCTCAGTCAGCCTGCCCTTATTTCTAAGCTTTTTAAAAACCGCGCCTAGCTTATCTGAAAGATTATCAAATGCCATTTAGCCTCACATCCTGTCTAAAACGAAGTTATTTAAAAGTTATTAATTATCTCGCTAATCGCTGAAAGCTTTTTCGCATCGGTATCATCGCCTTCAATTATATCCTGAAGGGAAAGCACCTTTTGGCAGTAGCCGCATTTCTCTTCAAATCTTTTAAGCTGCATTTCAGCCCGCTTTATAAGGTCGCGAACACCCTGCCGCGTAATACCCTCATTTTCGGCGATTTCACCGAGGGAAAGGTCCTCATTATAGTAATGCTCAGCAAGAGCCCGCTGCTTTTCGCTTAAAAAAGGACCATAGAAATCAAGAAGCGCACAAATATATAGGTCCTTAGCCATATATTCGCCCTCCTTGTAAAGTTTTTTGCTTTACAGCCAATATAATATACCACATAAAAGTGTGCCTGTCAAGTTTTTTTCTTTACAGTTGAAAAATAATTGCAGAGCCTATATAATATAAGTATAACTTTGTTCTCAAGGAGAAATTAAATGTTTAAGAAAGTGTTTTCATTTGTCCTTGCCACAGCTATGATGCTGTGCCTTTCCGCCTGCGGTGGGGGATATAAGGATGAGTACATATATTTTGAGCTTCGGGATGTGCCCTTAACCCTTGATCCGCAAACTGCCTCAACCGATAGCGAGCTGCTTATAGTCCGCAATATCTATGAGGGTTTGATGCGCCGAGACACAGATGGAACGATAGTCGGCGGCGTGAGCGAGAGCTATACTTATGAAAATCTAACATATACCTTTAGCTTGAGAGAGGATGCTGTTTGGAGCAATGGTGAACCAGTTACCGCGAATGACTTTGCTTTCGCACTGCGCCGAGCGGTCGATCCAAAAATCAAGGCGCCCTTTGCACACCGCCTTGCATCTATTGAGGGGGCTGAAAGTATAATTGCAGGGGCTGCTGATGTATCCACGCTTGGCGTGTCAGCGCCCGATGAGTACACACTTATTATAAAGCTTTGTCGTGAAGATAAAGATTTTCTCGAAACCCTTACAACCTCGATTTGTATGCCCTGTAACGAGGAATTTTTTGAGCAAAGCATTGGTAAATACGGTCTTGATGCTGAGTATATAATCTCGAACGGCTCTTATCGCCTTGCAAAGTGGAATAAGGAGGATTTTGGTATCCGCCTTTATGAAAATGAGGATTATAACGGCGTTTTCCGTACAAACAATTCCGCGGTGTTTATTTCCTGCGTGGATGATGAGGCGCAGGTTACTCGCCTCGCCGAGGGGGAGAGCGATATGGCTTTTGTTCCCTGCAGTGAGCTTAAAAAGGCTCAAGAGGCAGGCCTTTCTACCGATTCGGTGCAGAATATCTGCTGGGTGATGACGGTGAGCGATGATTATTCTGCCGAGGTTCGCCGCGCGCTGGCGATGGCTTTTTCTGTGGATAATTATAGCGGCAGTCTGCCCGAGGGCTTTGAAACCGCCACTACACTTTATCCCGAGGTGTTGGGTATCGAGGATACTTCGGGTGTGGGGATTACGGTATATGATATCGCATCTGCAAAGGCGCTTATGTCATCACAGGTTGCCGAGATGGAGGACAAGCGATTTCCATCAGCGATGCTATATTATTATAATACCGATGGTGTGCGAGATGTAGCCACCGGTATTGTTGGACACTGGCAGCAGAATTTGAGCACATTTATTAATATCGAGGCTGCAACCTCGCTTGCCACCCTGCAAGGGGAGATTGCCGACCGCACTTTGCCGTTCGCACTATTCCCAATAAGTGCAAAAAGTGATAGTATTGCAGAGTATATGCTTAATTTCGGTATTGATTATAACGGCGAGCAGCCCTCCGCCTTGCAGCAGGAGCTGCTTAGCGGAAACACACTTTTCCCTGTGGCGTTTGAGAACACAAATATCTCGTATGTCAGTGCACTTGAAAATGTTACCACCGAGAATCAAAACGGATATATCGATTTCTCGTGTATAATTAAAAGAGGATAAACCTATAACAGAAAAATCACCGCAGACCGATAAAGTCCGCGGTGATTTTTCCATTTTATAAAATTACTTTTTAAGCTTGTTTGTTTTTGAGTTTTCAACAACCAGTTTGCGAAGGGCAACAAGTGCGATAACATTAGGGATTACCATCAGATAGTTGAAGAAGTCGGTAAGCTCCCAAACTAAATCATTTGAAAGAAGTGAGCCCAAGAATATAAAGATGATAGCAATAACGGAATAAATCGCAACTGCAACCTTGCTGTTTTTAAAGAGATACTGAACATTAACCTTGCCGAAGAAGTTCCAGCCGATAATTGTGGAGTAAGCAAAGAAGAGCAGGCAGATAGCAACGAAGATATTACCTATCTGAGTGCCGATAGCCTCACCGAAGATAGAGCTCATAACAGTGGCATATGCTGTTTGCATAGCATTGGTCTTAGTGATAAGGTCGCCTTCGCCAACCATTATAGCGCCATCACCCGCATAAAGGGTGGAAATTACTACTAAAGCTGTCATTGTAAGAACGACAAATGTATCAATAAATACGCCTATCATTGCTACAACACCCTGGTCGTGCGGCTTTTCAACCCTAGCCATAGCGTGCGCGTGCGGCGTAGAACCCATACCTGCTTCGTTGGAGAAAAGTCCGCGCTTAGCACCCTGACTGATAGCGGTTTTAATTGCTATACCAAATGTACCGCCGATGATAGCCTGAGGTTCAAACGCGTATTTGAAAATCATACCAAATGTTTCGGGTACATACTTAATACGCGCGATAAGAATAACAAGACCGCCTAAAAGGAAGAAAACTGCCATAAAGGGCACCATTTTTTCGGTAACCGAAGCAATACGCTGAATACCGCCAAGGAAAATAAATACAGAAACAACAGCAATAATTGCACCTACTACCCAACCGTCAATACCAAAGGCTGT
Source organism: uncultured Ruminococcus sp. (assembly GCA_964543305.1). GTDB lineage: Bacteria > Bacillota > Clostridia > Oscillospirales > Acutalibacteraceae > UBA737. Next base: position 43 of record CAZIXG010000142.1, on the reverse strand, counting down.
GTTGCAGGATTCTGCAATAGAGTTAGACTGTACCATAGCGCCC
>CAZIXG010000141.1:2439-3277 GCA_964543305.1 uncultured Ruminococcus sp. | reverse complement strand
TAAGCACACACTAAAGACCGAAAATCTCACCGTTATGGATAAATGGCTTATTTCTAAGCTTAATTCAATGGTGAAGGCGGTGGATGAAAACCTCGCGGGTTACCGCATACCTGAGGCTGCACGCGCTTTGCAGGAATTTGTTGATGAGCTTAGTAACTGGTATGTTCGCCGTGGCCGTGAGCGCTATTGGGTACAGGGTATGACCGAGGATAAGGAAACGGCATACTTAGTGCTTTATAACGCGCTTGTTACCACCGCCAAGGCAGCGGCGCCTATGATACCCTTTATGGCAGAGAGCATATATCAAAACCTTGTTAAAACGGTTGATAAGGATGCACCCGAAAGCATCCACCTTTGCGACTTCCCCGAGGTAAATGAAAGCGCTATAGATATTACCTTAGAGGAAAATATGGAAAGTGTGCTGCAGATAGTGGTTCTGGGCAGAAGTGCGAGAAACGGCTCTGCAATAAAGAACCGCCAGCCGCTTAATACTATGTATGTTAAGTGTGAACTTGAGCTGGGCGACTACTTCACCGATATTATCAAGGATGAGCTTAATATCAAGAATGTAAGCTTTACAAGCGATGTTGACAATTTTGTAAGCTACAACTTTAAGCCCCAACTTAAAACAGTAGGTCCTAAGTACGGCAAGCAGCTTGGCGATATTCGCGCGGCACTTTCTGCTCTTGATGGCAGTGCCGCTAAGGCAGAGCTTGATAAAAACGGCGAATTGGTGTTGCCGCTGGCTTCAGGTGAAGTAAAGCTAGGAAGCGAAGACCTTCTTATAGAAGCTACTCAGCGTGAGGGCTTCTATACAGTAAGCGACCGCGGAATTACG
>CAZIXG010000141.1:0-2429 GCA_964543305.1 uncultured Ruminococcus sp. | reverse complement strand
AAGGCTTTGTTCGCGAGATAGTGAGCAAAATTCAGACCATGCGCAAGGAAGCAGGCTTTAATGTAACCGACCGCATAACCATAACGGTTGAAGGCAGTGAAAAAGTAATTGATATTGCGCTTAAGAACACCGATGATATTGCAGGTGACACGCTCGCAAGCTCTATCACCGCAGCTACACCTGAAGGCTATTCAAAAGAATGGGATATCAACGGTGAAAAGCTTACAATAGGTGTTAAACAAATATAATCAAGGAGAAATTGCTATGCAGGATAATTCCAATATTGCTTCTAACGGTATGGAGGATATAAGCTCCACCTCGGCTGAGTTTCGAGCAAAGAAAAGCCCTGTTAATGCATATAGCGGTGGCATATACAAAAATTTAGGCAATATAATCAAGATTATCGCCTTTATTTTAGGCTTTGCGATAGTGCTTGTTTGCTTCCTGCTATCCTTTTTACTGTTTATAAAATCAATGCTTTCACTTGTGGTTAGCCTTGCGATAATTCTTTTTGGAACTGCCGTGGCGGCTATTGTGTTTTTCCTTACCTTTGCGATAGGACAGATACTCTGCCAGAACAATGAGATTCTGAAAAGACTTGATGAGGACAGATAAAATATAACTGAGGCGCACTCCGTAAGGAAGTGCGCCTCGATAGTGTTGCTTTTATTTTTGTTCTTTTATCTGTTATCTCTTCTATTTTTATCTATTCTCTAAAATAAACTCTTTTGGTTGAAACAATTCTGTTGCTATAATAAAAAATATATAAATTCAAATTTATATTGGGGTGTAAATTTATGGTAAAACACATTATTCTTTGGACGCTTAAAGACGAATATAATACCGACAAAACAAAGTCAGCAATTAAAGAGGGGCTTGAATCCTTGAAGGGTGTTATCCCAGGATTATTGGAAATCAAGGTTGAAACGCAAAGACTTTCAACATCAAACGCAGATGTTATGCTCTATTCGGTATTTGAAGATGAAGGGGCTTTAAAGCAATATTCCGTACATCCTGAACATATAAAGGTTGCTGACACTAAGGTGCGACCATACACCGCAACCCGCACATGCTTTGATTACCGCTGTGACTGAATATATTTGTTAGAAAAAGCTCTATAATATTCTGATAAGAGGTAAAATTTAATGGATATCAAAGCAAAAGCGCTTAAAAAGCATGAAGAATGGCAAGGAAAAATTGAGGTTGTTTCAAGAACACCCGTAAAAAACAGAGAGCAGTTATCTTTAGCTTATACACCTGGTGTTGCAGAGCCCTGCCTTGTAATTCAGAAGGATATAGATAAATCGTTTGAGCTTACTCGCAGGCATAATCTTGTTGCCGTTATAACCGATGGCTCAGCAGTTTTAGGTCTTGGTGATATAGGACCGGAAGCAGGTATGCCTGTTATGGAGGGTAAATGCGCACTCTTTAAAGAATTTGCTGATGTTGATGCATTTCCCCTTTGCATAAAATCTCAGGATGTTGATGAATTGGTAAGAACAATTTATCTGCTTTCAGGCAGCTTTGGCGGAATAAATCTTGAAGATATTGCAGCGCCTCGTTGTTTTGAAATCGAGCGCCGACTTAAAGAGATTTGTGATATTCCCGTATTTCACGATGACCAGCATGGCACCGCTATTGTTGTTGCAGCAGCATTGCTTAATGCATTAAAGGTAGTTAAAAAGGATATTGGCAAAATTAAGGTTGTTATTAATGGCGCAGGCAGTGCGGGTACTGCAATCGGTCTGCATCTATTAAAATTAGGCGTTCAGAACCTTATTATGGTTGATAGATTCGGTATTATTTGTGATGGTGCAAAGGGCCTTAGTGATGCACATCGGGGCCTTGCTAAAATCACAAACAAGGACCACATTGTAGGTAATCTAGCCGATGCTTTGAAGGAGGCCGATGTGTTTATAGGTGTATCAGCACCAAACATTGTTTCAAGTGATATGATAAGCACTATGGCAGAAGGCGCAATTGTGTTCCCAATGGCTAATCCCGTACCTGAAATTCTGCCCGACCTTGCAAAACAAGGTGGTGCGGTGGTTGTGGGTACAGGCCGTTCTGATTATCCAAATCAAATCAACAATGTGCTCGCATTCCCCGGTATTTTCCGCGGTGCATTGGATGTTCGCGCAAGCGATATAAATGATGAAATGAAGATGGCTGCATCTTATGCTATCGCAGGTCTAGTATCTGACGATGAATTAAACGAGGAATATATTCTGCCTATGGCTTTTGATGAAAGAATCGGCAAAACGGTTGCTGCTGCCGTGGCTGAAGCCGCAAGAAAAAGCGGAGTTGCAAGATTATAATCTGTAAATATTAAAAGGTCACCCTTTAAAGGCAATGTCATTAAGTTAAGAAAAATCGAACTTCACAAAATGTGAGGTTCGATTTTTTTGTAACAATTTTTAAAGTTTTTT
>CAZIXG010000140.1:0-3277 GCA_964543305.1 uncultured Ruminococcus sp. | reverse complement strand
AATATGTACCAGTCGCTTCACACCACCGTTACAAGCCGCGAGGGTGTGCCCTTTGAAATTCAGATACGCACCTTCGAAATGCATCATACGGCAGAATTCGGTATCGCGGCGCATTGGAAATATAAAGAGGGTATCACCGATAACGATAAGGGGCTTGAGGAGCGTCTTGCCTGGATAAGACAGATTCTTGAAACCTCTGATGTTTCGGGTGATTCCTCCGAAATTGTGCGCACCATTAAGGTAGATCTTTCTGAAGAGGATGTTTTTGCACTTACTCCTAAGGGTGATGTTATAAATCTGCCTGTGGGCTCCACAGTTGTTGACTTTGCCTTTGCAATACATTCAGCGGTTGGTATCAAAATGGTCGGTGCTAAGGCGGATGGTAAGATAGTTCCCATAAGCCACGAAATAAAAACGGGTGAGGTTATCGAGATACTCACCACAAATCAGGCGGGCCACGGCCCCAGCCGCGATTGGATGAATATTGCGGTAACAAACTCCGCCAAGGCAAAAATTCGCTCTTGGTTTAAAAGGGAAAGAAGAGCCGAAAATATTGAAAGCGGTAAAGGTGATGTTGAACGCGAGTTCCGCCGCTTAGGAATTTCTTTAAGTGATGATGAGCTTACAGAGTTTATAGATGATATTGCAAAGCGAATGCACCTTGCAGATGCTGATGAATTCTATGCCGCGATAGGCTATGGCGGTGTACTGCTTTCAAAGGTGATGCCCCGCATACGCGATGATTATAACAAGCGTGTTGCTGCAGCAAAGCCTGTGGAGCTTGCTACCGTAGCCCCCAAGGTGCACGCCTCGCCTGAGGGTGTTATCGTGGATGGCATTGATAACTGCCTTATCAAGCTTTCAAAGTGCTGCGCTCCGCTTCCTGGTGATGATATTATAGGCTTTATCACCCGCGGTCACGGTGTTTCTGTTCACAAGCGCGACTGCAATAATGTGCCGCGCGATATTTCAAAATGCGCTGAGCCCGAGCGCTGGATATCAGCCCATTGGGATAGAGTGCACAGTGAAAGCTTCACCTCAACATTGCAGATTTCAGCCATAGACCGTGAGGGCCTTGTTGGCGATGTTATGAATACCGCTTATAATATGCGCCTTGCAGTTCACGCAATCAATGCCCGCCAGCTAAAGGGTGGCAACTGTGTGGCACTACTCACCATAAGCGCTGAAAGCGTTGAGCATTTAAGAAGCATTATCGCGCGCCTTGAAAAGATTTCGGGCGTGTTTAGCGTGGAAAGAGTAGGTCAGTAGTATGCGAGCGGTAATTCAAAGAGTTAAAAGCGCAAAGGTGGATATCGAAGGTAAAACAATAGGTAGCTGCCAAGAGGGCTTTATGATACTTTACTGTGCTTTGGAGGGTGACAGCGAAGCCGATATCGACTTGCTTGCCAGAAAAACCGCAAATCTTCGGGTTTTCGAGGATGAGGCTGGAAAGATGAATAAATCTATTTTGGATATTGGCGGCGAAATTCTTTGCATTTCGCAGTTCACACTTGCCGCCGATACCAAAAAGGGCAACCGCCCCTCATTTATAAACGCAATGCAGCCGCAAATGGCAAGTGAGTATTACGATGCTTTTTGTGAGTGTCTTAAGCAGTATGGCGTTAAAGCTGTGGAAAAAGGGGAGTTTGGCGCCGATATGCAGGTATCTCTTATAAACGACGGCCCCGTTACAATAATCCTTGACACAGATATTTGGAATAAGAAGTGATATAAAGTGCAGGTAAAACTACTTATAAACGGCGATATGGGTAACTACTGCAATTGTTACGGTATGCTATCGGATGGTGCCGCAATAGTTGTGGACCCCGCGCGGTGCACCGATGCGGTGGTAAATTTTTTAACTGAAAACAGTGATAAAAAGCGCCTTATTTTAATAACTCATGCGCATTTTGACCACATAAGCGGCGCGCGTGAGCTTCGCCGCAGAACGGGTGTTAAAATTGCAGTGGGAGTAAACGAAGCCTTTGCTTTAGGCGATGCACGATACAACCTTTCAGCGCTTTTCGGCAGTCCGCTTGAGCCGTTTGTTGCAGATTACACCATTGAGGATGATGAGGAATTTACAGTGGGCGATATCACCGTAAAGGCTATTGAAACTCCAGGTCACACGGTGGGCGGAATGTGCTATCTTGCAGAAAACTGTCTTTTCAGCGGCGATACCCTGTTTCGTGAAACCGCGGGAAGAACCGATTTTCTCGGCGGCAGTATGCATGAACTCAGGCTTTCTCTTGACCGCCTTATGTGGATGTTAGAGGATGATGTAACAGTCTATTCGGGACACGGCGATCAAACCACTATCGGTCACGAGCGGAAATTCAACCCATATCTGAGGTAAAAAATGAATCTTTGTAATATAGGTCATAGCTTCAGCTATGAAATGGAAAAGCTAATAAGACTTTTTCTGCCCTTTGAAAAAATCAAGTGCTTTGATAGTGTTGAGCTGTCGGAGCGTGTGGCGGTGTGCACCCTTTATGAAAGGGATGGTAAAACCTTCGCTCGCGCGCTGCTTGAGTTGGATGGTAAACACTCCGAGAGTGAAGCGCAGGTGGATGAAGGTGCCGAGGCTTTTCAAAAGGAATGCCAGCATGAGCTTGGCCGTCAGCTTTTTGAGTGCTTGGCAAATATACTTGATTACCGCCCCGACTGGGGAATACTAACGGGTGTTCGCCCTGCAAAGCTTTTTTCTCGATATGTGCTTGCGGGCGGCAAGGAATATGCCAAACAGTATTTCAAAAATAAATTTAAAGTAAATGAGGATAAAATATCCCTTTGCACAAGCGCGGTGGCAGGAGAGGAAAGCATAATTTCTCTATCACAGGATAAATCCTTCAGTCTCTATCTTTCGGTGCCGTTTTGCCCATCAAGATGCTCATATTGCTCGTTTGTTTCCCACTCGGTGGAAAGAGCGGCAGATATAATTGAGCCCTATGTTGAGCTTTTGTGCCGCGAGCTTGAGATTACGGCAAGTCTTGCAAGAGATTTAAACCTGCGGCTTGAAACTGTGTATATGGGCGGTGGCACCCCCACAACCCTTACTGCGCAGCAGTTAGATAGGGTGCTTAAAACCGTAAATCGTAATTTTGATATGAGTACCGTTCGGGAATTTACGGTGGAGGCAGGAAGACCTGATACCATCGATGCTGATAAGCTGCGTGTTATAAAACAGTGCGGTGCTACGCGAATTAGCATAAACCCGCAAAGTATGAATGATGAGGTGCTCACAACTATTGGCCGTCGCCATACCGCCGAGGATACT
>CAZIXG010000139.1:3021-3289 GCA_964543305.1 uncultured Ruminococcus sp. | reverse complement strand
TACGAAGAATTTTTAAATAGTTACAAAACTGCAAAGCACTTTAAAATGAAAATTTTGGATGGGAGTCACGACAAAAACGCACAGTAATGCTGACGCATACTGTGCGTTTTTAACATAGAATACCGCCAAAATTTTACATTTTAAAGCAAAGCTTCGTTATGGCACCTCATCATAAAGCAGAGGCTTTTAGTTTATAAATTATTTTATAATTATATCTTCCTTGCCCTCTTCCTGATAAAGGCGGATATAATCTACACGCATTTCAACA
>CAZIXG010000139.1:0-2921 GCA_964543305.1 uncultured Ruminococcus sp. | reverse complement strand
TCACTTGTATCGCCCGAACCGCCAAAACGCTTTTCGGGTGGTCCGCCCCAAGAAGACATAGGAGTCATAATATGATTATCAAAGATGAAATACATATACTGGTTATATCCGTATTTATCATCGTGATAACCGTCAAAATCTTCGGTTAAATCGAGCGTGAAATACTCTTCTCCATCAATAGAAAAGGTCATCTCTGTATCGGTCCACAAATAGCCGTAGGTATGGTATTCATCGGGATTGGGCAGTTCGATTCGGCGATCGGTAACATTTTTAATATATCCGCCGCCTATACCGCAGGTAAAAAATTGCGCCCTACCATCAGCCCCGCGACTGTAATTTTTAGGATATGTTATCTCATCAGTTATATCCTTGCCATCACGGTCAAAAACCCTGCCTTCGCCCTTGTCATCAGGCACAAAGCGGTTATTATACCACCTATGTATATTGGGATAAACAAAATTGCCGATATATGCCCAACACTCAAAAATATCTATTTCAAGGTTATAGTTATGGTCGGTCTGGTCGGTGCCTCCGAATTCCTCATACTTTATAAGAGGCGAGTTTGTAGAGCGGGTCCACCAAGCGGGCCAAGCGCCGTTTGTAAAAGGAAGCTTTGCGCGGATTTCGGCATAGCCCTTGCGGTAAACCATAGTTTTATTTGTTGCCAACACGCCGCCGTTAGCAAATTTTGAATTTTCGGTAACGGTGCGTTTGATATATGTTTTATCGCCTATATTATACTTACTCCAGTCAAACTGGCCCGCTTTGAGCACCAATTCACTGTTTTCGATATAACTATACTTTTTGATATCTTCAATATCGGCAGGTACATCAAAATCGGGGAAATAACCCATCATACCCGTGATATTCCACTTTTCAGGCGAAGAAAGCTCCTCATCAAAAGGACCGTAATGAATAGAGTTTTTATCAAACTCATCGCCCCATACATATTTATACTTTTTACCGCGAATGATAATTTCTTTTTCCATATCCTTCACCTTTTATTTAGTTATTATATCCTCTTTACCCTCTTCCTGATAAAGGCGGATATAATCTACACGCATTTCAACATCACTTGTATCGCCCGAACCGCCAAAACGCTTTTCGGGTGGTCCGCCCCAAGAAGCCATAGGAGTCATAATATGATTATCAAAGATAAAGTACATATACTGATTCCAGCCATACTTACCATCGTGATAGCCATCAAACTCTTTTGTAAGGTCAAGGGTATAATAATCCACACCGTCAATAGAGAAGGTCATCTCTTCATCGGTCCACAAAAAGCCATAGGTATGGTAATCGTTAGCATTCTCAAGAGGATAGCGGCGACTGGCACCTGTTTTTCTGTATATGCCGCCGATATTGGCTGTAAACTGAGTAGCCTTGCCCTCGCCGTTGTATTCTATGTTAACAACATCTTTATCAATCTGGTCGGTAACATCATTGCCATCATAATCAAACACCTTACCGTAGCCCTTGCGGTCGGTAGTGCCATCACTTACGAAATGGTTTTTATACCACTTGTGAATATTAGGATACACATATTCGCCAAGGTGAGCCCAACACTCTATCATATCAATTTCAAAGGTATATACAGGGTCGGTATAGTCGGTGCCGCCGAATTCCTCATATTTAATAAGCGGTGAGCCTGTGGAGCGGGTCCACCAAGCAGGCCAAGCACTGTTATTAAAGGGCAGCTTAGCGCGGATTTCGGCATAGCCCTTGCGGTAAACCATTGTGTTATGTGTTGCAAGCACGCCGCCGTTGGCATATTTAAGCTCTTCGGTTACCTTGCGACCTGTATAGGTGTCATCACCTACATTATACTTGCTCCAGTCAAACATACCTGCTTTGAGCACCAGCTCGCCGTTTTCGGTGTAGCTATATTTCTTTATATCTTCTACATCACGGGGAATATAAAAATCAGGGTAATAGCCCATCATACCTGTAATTTGCCATTTTTCAGGTGAGGAAGCTGCCTCACCAAACGGACCGTAGTGGATGGAGTTTTTATCAAACTCATCATTCCACACAAGCTTATAGTTTTTACCCTTAATTACCATTGAATCCATAATTTTTACCTCCAATTTGCAAATATGCAAACAATAAAAGCCTACTATCTGCATAATAGCACATAGCAGGCTTTTTTTCAATCCTTTTTTACCTATTACTTCCAAGAAAATGAGCTTGAAAGGAGCGTAGTTTTTTCATTTGTTACGGTGAGTATTCCGCCGCCGATTTGAGCTGTCTTTTCGCTCTCATCAGGCAACACTATCAAGCACTCGCAGGGCTTTACCGCGGTTATAAAGGGTATATGCCCCGCAAGAATTGCAAGCTCACCCTCGGTGCCTCGAAGCGTTAGCATTAAAGCCTGTGCATCAAAAGCGTTGCCATCGGGTGTGGAAACGGTAAGATGATATGTTTTCATCACTTATCACCCTTTGCTTTTGCCACTGCTTCATCAATAGTGCCTACGAACAAAAACGCCGATTCAGGCAGGTCATCGTGCTTGCCCTCGATAATTTCCTTAAAGCCGCGGATAGTCTCTGAAAGCGGCACATAGGTGCCTTCAATTCCCGTAAACTTTTCAGAAACATTGAAGGGCTGCGAGAGGAAGCGCTGAATTTTACGCGCACGACCTACGAGCAGCTTATCCTCATCAGAAAGCTCATCCATACCCATAATCGCAATAATATCCATAAGCTCCTGATAACGCTGCAAAATTCGCTGCACCTCGCGGGCAACCGAGTAATGCTCCTCGCCCAAAACCTCGGCAGAAAGTATACGGCTTGTGGATTCAAGAGGATCCACTGCGGGATAGATCCCCTGTGATGCTATATTACGCGATAAAACGGTGGTAGCATCCAGGTGGGCGAAGGTGGTAGCGGGAGCGGGGTCGGTAAGGTCATCGGCGGGAACAT
>CAZIXG010000138.1:2144-3304 GCA_964543305.1 uncultured Ruminococcus sp. | reverse complement strand
AACAAATTATGGGCTTTATAACTAAAAATTTTTTATTAAAAACTAAAACAGCAAAAAAGCTTTATCACAAATATGCGGCTGATATGCCGATAATTGACTATCATTGCCATATAAACCCTCAGGAAATATATGAGGATAGAAAGTTCGATAACATAACTCAGGTGTGGCTCGGCGGCGACCACTATAAATGGCGCCTTATCCGTAGCAACGGTGTAAATGAGGATGAAATCACAGGGGATGCAGACCCGCTGGTTAAATTCAGAAATTATGCGGCAATGCTTTCAAAAGCTATTGGCAACCCGATGTATCACTGGACCCATTTAGAGCTTAAGAAATACTTCGGCTACGATGGTGTTTTGAATGAGGATACCGCTGATGAGGTTTATGCGCTCTGCAACAAAAAACTGCAGAATTCGGATATGACGGTAAGAAGCATAATAAATAAATCAAATGTTAGTATGATAGGCACTACAGATGACCCTATAGATTCGCTTGAGTGGCATAAAAAGCTTTTGGAGGATAAAAGCTTTAATGTAACTGTTGCGCCCTCTTTCCGCCCTGATAAGGCATTGAATATAGAAAAGGAAGGCTTTGTTGATTACATCCAAAAGCTTTCTGAGGCATCAGGCGTTGAAATAAAGTCGGTAGCGGATGTTAAAAAAGCGCTTACTAACCGTCTGGATTTCTTCTGTGAGCTTGGTTGCAGGGCTACCGACCACGGACTTGATTATGTTGTATATTCTCCTGCAGATGAAAATGAGGTTGAAAAAATATTCCAAACTGCCATTAGCGGCGGCAGCGTATCCCAAGAGGATGCGGATAAATATAAAACCGCAATTATGCTGCATTTAGGCAAAGAGTATGCGGCGCGCGGAATAGTAATGCAGCTGCACTATAGTGCCCAGAGAAACACAAACAAAAAAATGTTCGAGCGTTTAGGCCCTGATACCGGCTTTGACTGCATTTCCGTGAAAGACTGTGGCGTGAATATAACGGGCTTTTTAAATGCCTTAGAGTATGAAAACGCCCTGCCTAAGACAATCCTTTATTCACTTAATCCTCAGGATAACGAAATGCTTGGTACAATTATCGGCTGCTTCCAGGGAACAAGCGTTGCAGGTAAAATCCAGCATGGCTCTGCTTGGTGGTTCAGCGATACC
>CAZIXG010000138.1:0-2134 GCA_964543305.1 uncultured Ruminococcus sp. | reverse complement strand
ACCAAATCAGGTATGGAGGCGCAGCTTAAGTCCCTTGCAAACCTTTCACTGCTTGGCAATTTTATAGGAATGCTTACCGATTCAAGAAGCTTCCTGTCATATACCCGCCACGAATATTTCAGAAGAATACTTTGCAATATTATTGGTGAGTGGGTTGAAAACGGCGAGTATCCCAATGATGAAAAGCAGCTTGGAAAGCTCGTTCAGGATATATGCTATAATAACGCTAAAAGATATTTTGATATTTAAAACTAAAAAAAGCGATGCAGCTTTAAAGCTACATCGCTTTTTTGTGCAATAATATTCGTTTTATAAATTTCATAGCATATATTAAAATTTTCTTGCTTTACTCCAAAATATATGGTATTATCTTTTTGCGACACAACTAAATAGGACAAACTATAGGAGAAGTGTTTTTTGTTTCGGTAAAAACACATTCTCTATTTTCACATTCTCTTGTGGTTTGTCGAAAGTTGTGTCGCAGCAATTGGAGCTATGTGTTTTTCGGTGCGTAGCTTCGGCTGCGCACTTTTTATTTTATGGAGGAATTAAAAATGAGAATGGTACAATGTAAAAAATGTAAAAAGGTTTATCACGGTTCCCTAAAGAAATGCCCCGAATGCGGTCAAAAGGCCCCGCCATCCATAACGCGAATTGTTGTAGGCGTAATTATGTGTTTTGTTGGTCTGTGCATATTTGTTTCTGCAGTTACAAATATGAATGATGATACGGGCACACCTTCAAATCAGTCATCAGTTTCTGAACAAAGTTCTGAAAATGAAAATAAGAATAAGGTTACATATGAAAATTTTGAAAAAATTAAAACAGGAATGACATACGATCAGGTTGTTGAAATATTCGGTGAAGAGGGAAAAATTATTTCAGATGTAGATGTTGGTATGGATGAATATGCGACTACTATGTACTATTGGTATGACGACACTGGAATTGCAAATTGTAATGTAACAATACAAGGTGGAAAAGTTATTGCAAAAGCGCAGGTAGGATTACAATAAGATAAAAATTTCCGCTCCTTTTACAGGAGCGGTTTTTATACACCATATAATTTTTTAGCGTTTTCGCTTAGTATCAGGCGTTTTTCCTCGTCGGCAAGGGGGAGTGCCAAAAAGCGCTCAAGCTCGCGCTCGGGCGAAAATATCGGGTAATCAGAGCCAAAGAGCACGCGGTCAGCCCCATAGCGATGAATAAGCTCCAGTGCAAAATCAGGCTTTATCCACTCAAGACTTGAAGAGCAGTCCACATAAAGATTTGGCTTGCCACTGAGTCGCTCGCACGCATCCTCCCACACAGACCAGCCGCCGAAGTGAGCACCGATTATCGTGAGATTTTTATAAATATCTAAAATCGGCACCAAGCGGTTAGCGTTTGAAAAATCATAACGGTAATCGCCTGTGTGCATCAAAATAGGCAGACCTTCTTGCTCGCAAAGCTCATAAATCTTAAGACAGCGGTAATCGTCTATCTTGAAACGCTGTATATCGGGGTGAAGCTTCACTCCGTGAAGTCCGAGCTCCAATATATGCTTAACATCTCCCACCAAATCCTCACTGTCGGGGTGCAGAGTGCCAAGACCTATAAGTCGGTCACTGTAGTCGCAAACCTCTTTAGCGATGAAATTATTAATGCTTTTTACCTGATGCGGCGTTGTGGCTACCGATTGCACAACAAAACGGTCAATACCCACGCTCTCGCCAATGGCGATAAGGCTTCCCACAGTTCCGTCAGCCGCGGTGGGTATGTTATAGAAATCTGCCGTACCCTTAACCGCGGGGGCGGCTATTTTTTCGGGATATATATGGCAGTGCGCATCAATTACTTCAAATTTGCCTTGAATCATTGGGTATCACCGCCGTTATTTCTCGTTAAGACCAAGCTTCTCGGCGGCATCCTCACGCATCTTATACTTAAGGATTTTGCCTGCCGCATTCATTGGGAAGGACTTTACAAAGTCAATATATCTCGGTACTTTATGGCGAGCCATATTTGCGGCAATGTAATCCTTCATTTCCTGCTCGGTCATACTTTCGCCATCCTTGAGGATAATGCACGCCATAATTTCTTCGCCATAGCGTTTATCGGGAACACCGATAACCTGAACATCCTTAACCTTGTC
>CAZIXG010000137.1:0-3333 GCA_964543305.1 uncultured Ruminococcus sp. | reverse complement strand
GGTGAGCATAACGCCCTTCGGGAAGCCTGTGGTGCCCGAGGTGTACTGCATATTGCAAACATCATCCTTATCAACTGCGGCAGCCATTCGGTAAACCTCTTGTACAGGCACCTGAGAAGCACGCTCGATAGCCTCGTTCCAGTTAAGGCAGCCTTTTTGATTAAAGCCAACAGTGATAATATTTCTAAGGAAGGGGAGGCGGCGGCAGTGAAGCGGGTCACCCGCGCGAGTGTTCTCAAGCTCGGGGCACAAGCGAGCCATAATCTCGCCGTAGCTCGTTTCCTTGGTGCCCTCGGTGATAATAAGGGTGTGTGAGTCCGACTGCTTAAGCAGATATTCGATTTCACTGATTTTATATGCAGTGTTAACCGTAACCAAAACGGCACCTATTTTAACGGTTGCCCAGAATGCGATATACCACTGCGGCACATTAGATGCCCAAACCGCAACATGCGAGCCCGCTTTAACACCTAATGAAATGAGTGCTCTTGCAAAGGTATCAACATCATCACGGAATTCGCTATAGGTACGGGTGTAATCAAGGGTGGTGTACTTGAATGCATATTGGTCGGGGAAGTTTTCAACCATAGCATCAAGCACATCCGAAAAGGTTGCATCAATAAGCAAATCCTTTTTCCAGATAAACTTACCTGTATGTGCTTCGTTATAGTAGTATGTGCGCTCCTTTCTTGAGGTATCACTATACTGCTTCATAAAGCCTATAAACTGTGAAAAGATGATATCAAGGTCATCTAATTCTTCGCACCATTTTGGATCCCAAACAAGTGAGATAAAGCCATCATAGTTAACCGAGCGGAGTGCCAGCATCATATCGCCAATCGGTAATTCACCCTCACCCATAAGGCAGTATTCAATGCCGTTTTCGGTCTTCATAGCATCGTTAATATGAACATGTTTAACATAAGTGCCTAAATTTTTAATAATTGTCTCGGCTGATTCGCCACCCTCAAAATAAGCCGCACTTAAATTCCACAATGCTGCAAGATTATCACTCGCAAAGCTGTCAAGAAATTCGCGAAGCAGAGCAGTTTTGCAGAAAAGACCTGAGGTTTCAATAACTAAGGTAATATTCTTTTCTATCGCCCACGGCAAAACCTTTTGTATAAATGCTGAGCAGTTTTCCACCGCCGCGTCTTCATCATCAGATTTTTCTGCCTTAATGCGAACAAGAGATATGTTAAGATTTGAAGCAATTTCAATGCACTTTTTAAGCTCATCCTCTGCCTTATTGGTGCCGTAAGCATCCGAAATATCACAAAGCGCATCAATGCAGGGAAGCTGCAGCTTTTTTTCAAAAAGCTTTCTAACGGTAGCCGCCGAAGCATAGCCGTGGAAGGCGCCGTCCTTTTCTGTAAATAAACTGTTGTTTATATTATGCAGCTCAATGCCCTGAAACTTAAGGTCCACTGCAATATCACAAAATTCATCAAAGCTGCTATTATGCCAGCCCTTTGTGGAAAAAGATAATTTCATTAGTTTGCCTCCTCGTAAACAATTTTGTTTACTGCGCTAAGATATGCTCTGATACTAGCGCCTATAATATCTGTGGAAATACCGTTTCCTGCATAAAGCTTACCGCCCGAGCGCAATTTAACAAGCGCCGAGCCCATTGCTTCCTTACCTTGAGTTACCGACTGTATCTGGAAATCATCCAGCTCATAGTGGAAGCCGATTATCTTGTCAATAGCGCGGAATGCGGCATCAATGGGACCATCTCCCATACAAATATCCTGTATCTGCTCGCCATTCTTTTCAAGGGTTATCTGAGCGCTGGAAGTAATGATATTTCCGTTGTTTACTATATAGCTTATAAGCTTATAGGTAGCGGGTACTTGCAATGCAACGCTTGCAATTATTGCTTCAAGCTCTTTATATCCCACATTCTTTTTGGAGGCAACACGCAAAAATTCCTCATAAACCTTCGCCTCATCCTCTTCCGAAAGGTCATAGCCAAGCTTACCTGCGGCGGCAGTTACTGCCTCAAGGTCATCATTTTTATCAAGGTGAACACCGGCTTCATCACTGCTTATAACTGTGGCAGAGGCTATGTTTTGCGCCTTTTCGGTCACCCAGCGAATCTGCTTTATAATTCTGTGAAGCTCGGTGTTTTTAATATTGCAAGCAAAGTCATAATCCTCGCCACAGTTTTTCACCATTGCGGCAAAGGCTTCAAGGTCAACGGTCTGTCCGTCAACCGCTGTTTTAACGAAATCAATGCCTTTTTTTACAGCAAGAATTGCCTGAGCAGATGCCAAGCCGTTTCGGTTATCACACTTAACTCCCACACTAACGCCCGCATATTCTGCGATTTTAGCCGCAAAGTCAGCAAAATCATCAGGAAGCATATTAGCCGCGGTATCGCAAACGGAAACGCTTGTAGCGCCGCCTTTAACAGCGGTATCAATAGCACATTTTAAGAAGTCTTCTTCGGCGCGGGTTGCATCCATAGCACAAAATTCAACCGCGATACCCGCCGCCTTTGCGGCAGCCACACATTCTTCAATATGTACAAGCATCTTTTCGCTCTTTTTGCGGCAGGTATATTCCATACCAACAGGGGAGAGCGGAACCTCAATTCTTATCATCGGTTTTTTAGCACTTGAGAGTGCCGCAATAGCATTTTCAACACTATCCTTACCAATGCCTGCTGCAACAGAAATAACACTGTTTTTAACAAAGGAGGAAATAGTTCTCACAAGAAGTATATCTGCCTTTGCGTTAACTATTTCAGGCATTTCAATGATATCAACATTTAGCTTTTCAAGCTGGCGCGCAATTTCAATTTTTTCTTTAAAACTAAAGCGGCTATCCTCTCTGCATAATGTTGCATCGGCAATTTTGATTTGTTTCATTTAATATAACTCCTTTTTTGTACCGTGTTGGCGGTTATACATAATAATAAAAAAACCTGAAGCAAAGGAATTTAAACCTCCACTTCAGGGACGAAATTTTTGTTTCGCGGTACCACCCTGTTTACCGCCAAAAAAACGGTCAACTCAGTCAAAGCTCCAACGAGCCTTGTGTCTTCTAACGTGACAAACCGTAACGACTTACTTTAAGTTCGGCCGTTCTGCTCAGGAATGAGGCTTTCTTTAAATGTTCTTACTGTCTCACACCGCCCGACAGCTCTCTGTGAAGAAGGGATGTAAAGAAATAATTCCTTCAAAGCATTTAAAAAAATATTTGCTCGTATTATATCATAATGAAAAGTAGTTGTCAAGGGTTAAAATAAAAGCAATATATTAGAGGCTAATATTTTACAAGAAAAGCAAACAATTCAGTAAAAAGGTAATCTGCTTCGTGGCTTACTTG
>CAZIXG010000136.1:0-3344 GCA_964543305.1 uncultured Ruminococcus sp. | reverse complement strand
GCGCAGGCAGGCTGTCGTGTTACGGTGCCCTTCGGTAGGTCAAACTCCAAAAAGCAGGGAATGATTTTACGCCTATATGAAGGTGAGATTACTGATAAAACCAAGAAAATATTCTCTGTAACAGATGAGTCTCCGATACTAAATGATGAAATGATAGGTATGTGTGAGTGGCTAAAAAACAATGTGTTTTGCACATATTTTGATGCTATTCACGCGATGCTTCCTGCAGGACTTAATTATCGTTTAACCGATTATTATTCTGTAAACCAAGAATTTACTACCACCTCACTTTTAAACGAGTTTGAGCGTGAAGTTTTTGAGGTTTTGTTAACAAACGGTGAAATGCCGCTTAAAAAAATTGAGCAATGCTTTGAAAATGCAGCTGAAATTCTACTTTCTCTCACACAAAAGCAGGCGGTTATCCGAAACAGTGTCCCTATTCGGCGAATGCAGGATATGACTCGCCGTTGGGTGCGCTTACTTGGTGATACTATACCAACAGATGTAAAGCTTACCGCAAGGCAGCGTGAGGTTGCCGAAATTGTTGAGATGGCGGGCAGTGTTTCTGTTAAGGAGCTACAGTATTTCACAGGTGTTTCGGCGTCTGTGATAAATTCTCTGCTTGAAAAGGGAATACTTGAATGCTTTGAAAAGCAGGAATTTCGTATGCCATATATTGGCAGGTGTGTGACACACCGCGATGAGATTATTCTCACCGATGAGCAGCAAGAGGCGTTTGAGGGCTTGAAAACAAAGGCTCTATCCAACTGTGCCAACACTGCCTTGCTTTATGGCGTTACAGGTAGCGGTAAAACAAAGGTGTTTTTGCGCCTTACCGATGAAGTTTCTGATAAGGGCAGGGGAGTTATCATAATGGTTCCCGAAATTGCCCTTACACCACAGATGATAAAAATATTCAGTGACCGTTATGGTGATAAGGTCGCAGTTTTTCACAGTGCAATGTCGCTCGGTCAACGAATGGATGAATATAATCGCATTAAGCAGGGAAAGGCGCTTATTGCAATTGGTACCCGTAGCGCTGTTTTTGCGCCCTTCAGCGATTTAGGCCTTATCATTATTGATGAGGAGCAGGAGCACACCTATAAATCAGAAAAATCCCCCCGTTTTCACACAAGAGACTTGGCGCGTTATCGTTCTGGCTACCATAAATGCCTATTGTGCCTTGCGAGCGCTACACCCTCGGTTGAAAGCTACACTGCCGCTAAAGGCGGCAAATATAGTCTTTTTACACTGCAAAACCGCTATGGCAATGCAGTTCTTCCCGAAGTTCGGCTCGTTGATATGAAAAAGGAGCTGAGTGAAGGTAACTCCTCTAATATAAGTCGCGAGCTTTCCGCTGCCATTGAAAATACCGTTTCTGCGGGTAAGCAGGCGATTATACTTTTGAATCGGCGTGGGCACAATACATATGTTACCTGTGGAGAGTGCGGTTGGGTGGCAAGCTGTGATAATTGCACTATTTCATTAACATATCACTCCGCAAACCGCCGCCTTATGTGTCACTATTGCGGCGCATCTATCGGAGTGCCCGATAAGTGCCCTGAATGCGGCTGTGAGCATATTTCTTTTTCGGGCGCAGGAACACAAAGGGTTGAGCAGGAGCTAAAGCTTCTTTTCCCAAATGCGAGAATTCTCCGCCTTGATGCTGATAGCACTATGAGCCGCGATGCATATTCCGTTAACCTTACTGCCTTTGCAAACGGCGAGTATGATATAATGCTCGGCACACAGATGGTGGCAAAGGGCCTTGATTTTCCAAATGTTTCGGTTGTGGGGGTTATCGGTGCTGATAGAGCGCTTTCGGGCGATGACTACCGTGGCTTTGAGCGCACCTTTTCTTTGCTTACTCAGGTGGTTGGCAGAGCAGGTAGAGCTGATACAGGCGGCATTGCGGTCATTCAAACTAACGACCCGCATAATAACATAATTTCGCTTGCTCAATCGCAGGATTATGATGCTTTTTATAAAGAGGAAATTCTTAATCGAAAGCTGATGATTTTTCCGCCTTTTTGTGATTTGTGTCTTGTGTATGCACAGTCTGTGAATAGTGATTTGGCAAAAGAAGCAGTAAACGAGGTATTCTCAAATATTAAATCTGCAGTAGCAGGTGAATACAGTGATATTAAGCTTATTATTTTAGGTCCATCACCTGCATCTGTGCCGAAAGTTAATAATAAATACAGATACCGAATGATAATAAAGACAAGAAATAACGGTCGCTTCCGCAGTATGCTAAGGTCGGCTGTGAATATAAAACAAAAACGAGATGTTTCAATTGGGGTTGATATTAACCCTGAAACAATAATATAGAAGGTAATAATAATGGCAAAACGCAATATTGTAAAAATAGGTGATGAGGTCCTTAGGAAGGTCTGCCGCACACAACTCACATTCGATGACAGACTTCATCAAACGCTCGATGATATGGCTGAAACTATGTACGAGGCTGAGGGTGTGGGACTTGCCGCCCCTCAGGTGGGCTTGCTTCGCCGCTATTGCATAGTTGATGTGGGTGATGGCCTTGTTGAGCTTATAAACCCTGTGATAACCGAAGTGAATGGCGAGCAGACTGATAATGAGGGATGCCTTTCGATTCCGGGTAGATATGAAAGTGTTACGAGACCTTTTAAGGTTACAGTTCGCGCCCAGAACAGATACGGTGAAAATATTACCGTAACGGGCGAGGGACTTAAAGCACGCGCCTTCTGCCACGAAATTGACCACCTTGACGGAAAACTGTTTATAGATAAAGCTAACAAATAAGGAGAAAGCTTTTATAATGCGAATTGTTTTTATGGGCACTCCCGATTATGCGGCGGTAACCCTTTCAAAGCTTATTGGCTCTAAGCACGATATTGTTGCAGTTTTTGCGCAGCCTGATAAACCCGTTGGAAGAAAGCAGATACTTACTGCACCGCCAACAAAGGTTGTGGCTTTGGAGCATAATATACCTGTATATCAGCCCACAACACTCAGAAGTGGTGAGGCCTTTAAAATTTTAAAGGAGCTTAATCCTGATGTTATTGTGGTTGTGGCTTACGGTAAGATACTACCTAAGGAAATTTTAGACATTCCTAAATATGGGTGTGTCAATGGCCATGCATCACTGCTACCTAAGCTTCGTGGTTCAGCTCCGATACAGTGGGCTATTGTTAACGGTGAAAAACAGACAGGTATCACCATACAACTTATGGATGAGGGCATTGATACAGGCGATATTTTACAAACTGCCAAAACCGAAATTGGCGCTGATGAAACGGCTGAAGAATTATTCGAGCGCCTTGCGGAGATATCTGCTAAATTGATGCTATCAACCCTTGAAG
>CAZIXG010000135.1:0-3366 GCA_964543305.1 uncultured Ruminococcus sp. | reverse complement strand
AGTAATGCTTATATGCTTTACGTTAAAAATCCGATAGCTTCGCTTGTTTCTACCGTTGAAGCGCAGGGCTATTCTTCCTATGCACTGCATCCGTATTATGCGTCGGGTTGGCGCCGTACCGAGGTTTACAATAACTTCGGGCTTGATAATTTTGTTAGCCTTGAGGATATTTTGGACCTTGAGCTTATGCAGCTTTATAAGGAAAACGGCAGTAATGCCGATTACCTGCATTCTCTTGTAGAGCAGTATTATCCGGGAAGTAATATGCTGTTGCGTCAGTATGTAAGCGATTCCTATAACTATAAGCTTTTAATAGACGATTATGAGAACCGCGATAAATCGAAGCCCTATTTTGCCTTTAATGTTACTATGCAAAATCACGGTGGTTATTCTACAAGCGCTTCTAACTTTAACGAATGCATAGGAATCACCTCGATTGATAAGTATTATAACAAGACAAGCAAGTATCTCTCGCTTGTAAAGGCTAGCGACGATGCATTTAAGGGCCTTGTTGAGTATTTTTCAAATGTTGATGAGCCTACTGTTATTTGTATGTTTGGTGACCATCAGCCTTCTATTGAAAAGAGCTTTATTGCCTCATTGCTTGGTGCGAACAACCTTGAAAATCTTACTATTGAGCAAGAGCAGAAGCGCCATATAACACCCTTCATTATCTGGGCAAACTATGATATTGAGGAGCAGTATATAGAAAAGCTCAGCGTTAACTATCTTTCATCATATGTTCTTGATGTTGCAGGCGTTAAGCTTACGGAATATAACAAGTATCTGTTAAAGCTTTCCGAAACCCTACCTGTAATTGATACTGTGGGTTATATAGATGCAGAAAACAACTATTACAGATGGAGCGATAAGAGCGAATATAAACAGATTTTGAGCGAATACGAAAAGATACAGTATAATAATATCTTTGACTATGAGCACACTGATAACAACATTTTCTACATTGAAGGATACACTCCTCCTACAAAAACAGGATATGCATCTGAGGAATAAAATGAGGAACACCACACTCTGCCATATAGAAAAAGATGGCTCATATTTAATGCTTCACCGCGTAAAAAAAGAAAACGACCTTAACCGCGATAAATGGGTAGGAATAGGCGGCAAGTTTGAGGATAAGGAAAGCCCCGAGCAGGCTAACCGCCGCGAGGTTTTAGAGGAAACGGGACTAACTCTTATTTCTAGTAACTATCGAGGAATTGTAACCTTTGTTTCCGATAAATGGGAAACCGAATATATGCACCTTTTCACAAGCACTGAGTTTGAGGGTGAACTTCGCGAATGCGATGAGGGTGTGCTCGAATGGGTTGACAAAACCGCCATTTATTCTCTACCGCTTTGGGAGGGTGATAAAATATTCCTTAAGCTCTTAGAGGATGAAAGCTATCCCTTCTTTTCACTAAGGCTTGAATATCAAGGTGATAACCTTATAAACGCCATTCTTAATGATAAGGAATTAACACTATGAAAATTTGTATTTACGGCGCATCATCAAACCAGATAGATAAGGATTTTATTAATGCGGGCGAGGAGCTTGGGGAAACCATTGCCAAATGCGGTCACGCTGTGGTTTTTGGCGGTGGCGCCGCAGGCCTTATGGGCGCGGTAGCAAGAGGCGCCTATGAAAGTCGCGGAGAAATTATAGGAATATGCCCCTCATTTTTCAATGTTGACGGTGCACTTTTTACAAACTGCACCGAAATGATTTACACCGAAACTATGAGGGAAAGAAAGCAACTGCTTGAGGATATGTCTGATGCATTTATCATAACCCCAGGCGGCATCGGTACCTTCGATGAATTTTTTGAAACCTATACACTGCACCAGCTTGGTATCTTGCCAAAGCCAATAGCAATACTCAACACAAACGGATATTATAATCCGCTAATCGAGATGCTTAAAACGGCAGTAGAAAAGAATTTTATGCCACAAGCTAATATGGATTTGTTCTTTGTGTCAAGTAATCCACAGGAAATTATGGAATACTTTGAAGGCTACACTCCAACAAAGGCAAATGCGCAAGATTTTAAATTTATAAATAAATAGACAAAAAAGCTTCGGCAGATGCCGAAGCTTTTTCATTTAATAGCACTGTTCAAATATTTCTTTGATTTCATCAAAGCCAAGGTCTATATAGGTTTTAACGGTGCGGGCTTTGCCGAAGGTGCAAAGGTCGGCAAGGCGACCGCTCACATCCTCTTCTATGCCGAAATCTCGAATGCGAGCGGGCATACCGATGCTTGTAAAAAACTCCGCCATACATTCAATTCCTGCCAATGCGGCTTTTTCGTCATCTCTTTCTTCCACATCCCAAACTTGGCGCGCAAACCGAGCAAAACGAGGTATATTGTGCTTATAAACATATCTGCCCCAAGCGGGAAACAAAACCGCAAGTCCCGCGCCGTGGGCAACGCTATCATATTCGCCGCTTAAGGCGTGCTCAAGCTGATGAACAGGGAGCGTATTTTTTCTGCCGCAACCAGTGAGGTTATTGTGAGAAAGGCTTGAAGCCCACATAATAGTGGCTCGCGCCTCATAGTCGCGCGGGTTTTCCATAAGAGTTTTGCCAGCGGTTATCACAGATTTTAAGATACTTTCTGCTATGCTATCTGTAAGCGGTGTGTCATCGCAGGGGGTAAAATATCTTTCCATTGTATGCGCCATTATATCAACAATACCACAGGCAGTTTGATATTTACTTACAGTATAGGTAAGCTCTGGGTTACATATAGCAAATTTCGGACGGTTAAGCTCACTTGTAAATCCGCGCTTCATATTAAGCTCCATATTAGTTAAAACGGATGATGCGCTCATCTCGCTCCCCGCGGCGGCAAGGGTGAGAATGCAGCCAACGGGTATGGTGGCTTTAGGAACAGCTTTTCCTGTATGAAAATCCCATACATCGTTTTCGCTGAGAGCACCTGCGGCAGTGGATTTTGCGGCATCAATAACGCTACCGCCGCCTACCGCTAAAATCATTTCAACCCGAGCTTCGCGCGCTTTTTCAATCGCTTCGCGCACAAAGCTAACCTTCGGGTTAGGCTCTACCCCGCCCATTTCAATTATACCAATATCATTTGCTTTAAGCGAGGCTAAAACTATATCATAAAGTCCGCTTTTTTTAATACTATCCTTACCATACATAAGCATTACGATTTTATAACCATAGCCGCTAATTATTTCGCCTACTAGCTTTTCCTTATCTCTGCCGAAAAACACCTTAGTTGGCGCATGATATTCAAAATCAAGCATTATAATTCCTCCTAAGATAAACCGCCCTTAAAGTCAAGGGCGGTTTATCAGTTTAATTAAAGCTTACAAACATCAGCATCGGTTATAAGATGG
>CAZIXG010000134.1:0-3368 GCA_964543305.1 uncultured Ruminococcus sp. | reverse complement strand
TTTTTAGACTGTTTTTTTACAGCCCCTTTTTTATTATTCCAATATATAAATTTCAACATTTCTTCTGCCGAAGGCATTGCAGGCAGCCTTGCTTGACATAAACAGGTCAACATTGTTGGGCCTTGAATTTATAAATCCGCCTGTATCTGCCGCAACGGCATAGCCATAGATATACTCACCGTCACTGGTTTTTATATACATTTTCGTGCCGTAGGGTATAACATTGGGATTTACGGCTATATAACCCGGCTGAGGCGCCACACCTGTGGAGCAATTTTTGCCTGTGTAGGTATATGCGGTAGCCTGAACGGTTATCTTCTTTTTATAATTAACGGGGTTTCCGTTTGCATCGAGGTCTATTGAGGATGAAGGCTTAAGTGTTGAAATGCACTTAACCTGATCGCTTGTGATCACTGCGGGGTTTACCTTTTTAGTACCAATGGTCTGAACGCCGCTTACGGCCTCGCTCAAGGTAACAACGCTATCAATAACGCTTTCAACGGTGGTGCCGTTTACCACCTTTGCGGTGTAGTTAACCTGCTGAACACCGTCAACACCCGCTTTAACGGTCTTTGTGCCCTCCAGCTGCTTATCGGAATAAACAGTTTTTAAAGTATAGGGTATTGCCTCAGTGTAGCTGCCCGTTACATAATCGATGTTTGTATAGTCAATATAAGCAGTGTCGCTGATAACGGTATCAAGAGCAGGCTCTACCATATCAAATTCATCCACATTATAGCCCGCATCTGAAAGAATTGTAGCAACTGTGGACTTTATTGCATTTACCTCACGGGTTTCCTCACCCGAGGTTACATACACGGGGAATGTATACGCAAGATTTACATCTGTGCTATCCGAAGAAAAGTCAACGCTTAAAACCTTATACTTTTCGGAATCAAAGCCTGATAGCTCGATAGCAGAATCAATGCTTTTAGAAAGTGTGTATACCGTATGAGAATTCTCACCGTCGGTTACATTAAATGTATTTACAGATCGGAATAACAAAGCTGCTGCACAGATAGCGGCAATAACAAGCATTGCCATCAGCGGAACGCGGGTTTGCATTATGGATGCAAAGCTTACCTTGCCGCTTTTAATCAATTTAAGCATCTAATAACTCCTTTTTTTACTGACATACGAATGAGCGGTTTTTGCGCCGCGAGTGTTATTATATCGCCCTATACTCACTATGTCAAACAATTTGAAAGATAAATTTTTGTGCAATTTGACTAAGAAAAGCCAATTTTTAAAAGGTTACAAATTTGTAACCTTTTGTTTTTTGCATTATATTGTCAAAAAATGGTAAATTCGTTGTGCAACCTTCCAATTTTTCTATCCCATACCTATTTTGGCACTAAATTTATATTTATATACACTATATAAACCAAAAAAATTCTTTACATCCTTGTAAATATATTGTATAATTATTTTCGTTAAGTGTTCCTTTAATTTCGGTACAGTGATGCCGGCAAGGTGCTATATATTATATGTGTACACTCGCCGTGCGTAAGCGCGGTTTTTTTATTGGTTAATCTGAGGCTTAAGCCTCACTTTAATAAATGAATATGGAGGGAAATCTTATGAAAATGGTTTACAACATTGAGGACAAGCCTAAATTTGGACAGGTGCTTGTCTTCGCATTCCAGCAGTTGCTGGCAATCCTTGCGGCTACTATTGCAGTTCCTATGATTATAGGCAACGGTATGAGCGTGGCAGCAGCTTTGTTCGGCGCAGGCGTGGGCACACTCGTTTATGTGCTCTTCACCCGTGCTAAGAGTCCTGTTTTCTTAGGCTCATCTTTTGCATTCTTAGGCTCTATGGCAGCGGCCTTCGCAGGCGCTGTTTCTGCACAGGTAGGATTTGCAGGCCTTATAATCGGTGCGGTACTTGCAGGTCTTGTTTATGTGGTAATCGCAATACTTGTTAAATTAGTGGGTGTTGGTTGGCTTAACAAGCTTATGCCTCCCGTGGTTATAGGCCCCACAGT
This sequence comes from uncultured Ruminococcus sp., assembly GCA_964543305.1. Taxonomy (GTDB): domain Bacteria; phylum Bacillota; class Clostridia; order Oscillospirales; family Acutalibacteraceae; genus UBA737. The sequence goes on along the minus strand of CAZIXG010000134.1, from coordinate 1,381 downwards.
TGCTATCATCGGTCTTTCACTTGCAGGCAACGCAGTTGGCGATATGCAGAAATCAAATGTTGAAGGTGGAAACACACTTATCGCCCTTCTTTGCGGTGTTGTTACTCTGCTTGTTGTAACAATTTGCTCTACATACGGCAAAAAGATGGCAAAGCTTATCCCCTTTATTATAGGTATACTTGCGGGCTATGCTCTTGCAGCTATATTCACCGTTATCGGTAATGTTGCAGGAATTGATGCTCTCAAGATTGCTGATTTCAGCTCTATCACAGCTCTCTGGGCTGATGGCGTTACCTTCAGCACATTCGTATCCGTTCCTGAGTTCACATTCCTTACAGCACTCAAGGGTGTTAAGGATATTGACGGCGCTTACATCGGCACCATCGCTGCAGCATATATCCCCGTTGCATTCGTTGTATTTGCTGAGCATATTGCTGACCACAAGAACATCTCCTCTATCATTGAGCGTGACCTTCTTGACAAGCCCGGTCTTCACAGAACACTTCTCGGTGACGGCGTTGGCTCTATGGTAGGCGCATTCTTCGGCGGCTGCCCCAACACAACCTATGGTGAATCGGTTGCGTGTGTTGCTATTACAAGAAATGCTTCTGTTGTTACTATCATCACAACAGCAATTATGGCAATTGTTGCTTCCTTTATTTCACCCATAATCGCTTTCTTAGGCTCTATCCCCTCTTGCGTAATGGGCGGCGTTTGTATGTCACTTTATGGCTTCATCGCAGTTTCAGGTCTTAAGATGCTGCAGCCAGTTGACCTTAATGACAACAAAAACCTCTTCACTGCTTCTGCTATTCTTATTGCGGGTATCGGTGGTCTTTCACTCACATTCGGTAAGGTAACCATCACCTCTATCGCTACTGCTCTTATTCTTGGTATAATCGTTAATACCGTTCTTTCGGGCAAAAAGGCTGAAAAAACTGAAGAATAAGATTTAATATATCAATAACAAAGCCTCTGCTTCACATGAAGCAGAGGCTTTGTTTATGCCTTAATCAGCTTATTACTTTTTAAAGAGAGGACCGAAGTTTGCGCAAGCGCGGTAGTCTGCGCCCTCTTTATCCATACCGAAGGCATTCCAAGCAGCAGGACGGAATATATCCTTTTCGGGAACATTGTGCATACTTACGGGGATTCGAAGCATTGAGCACATTGTGATAAGGTCGGCACCTATATGTCCATAGCTGATAGCGCCGTGGTTAGCACCCCAGTTATTCATAACATCATATGCGGTCTTAAAGGGACTACCTTCCTTACCGTCACAACGCGGAGCAAACCAAGTGCAGGGCCATGTATAATCGGTACGCTTCTAAAGGGTATCGGTGACCTCATCGGGAAGCTCGACTGTCCAACCCTCGGCTAT
>CAZIXG010000133.1:0-3460 GCA_964543305.1 uncultured Ruminococcus sp. | reverse complement strand
GTAAAAATAATTCAATATTTTTTATCACTTTACCCCGATTAAAAAGTATTATTAGTTAAAAGAAGACTATATTGACTTATAAACGCAAATTTTATATAATTTAATTACAAAGATTATGGGAGGTAATATTATGAAAAAGACAATTATTGTCATTGCTACTATTATCGGTCTTCTCTTAATTTTCACCTTTCCTATACCAATTGTCCATAGCGACATATATGGCGAAGGAAGTGTAGTATCCTTTAATTCTCTTACATACCAAATTGTTAAATGGGATATGTATCCTAATTCATTAAAGCCTTATCAGCACACAGATTTTTACTTTGCACCCAACAATTTTAATTCTGTTGAAAAACTATGGGAGAAACGCCAAAACGATTTGCGCAATGATGGTTATGGCGCTATACTTTCATATGCGATTGTTACCGAAAAGAATGCGACTGGTGTGCTTGTGGATGAAATATCTGAAGATAAATTAACAACATATAATACTATTTATATTGGCAAAACGCAATTTGAAAAGTATAACATTTCATTCGACGATATTGAAGTTGACACAAAATTAAAAATTACATATGATGGTATGGTTTTAGATATATATCCAGGTGATTTAAACAGAATATATAAAATCGAATTATACGAATAGGAGTTTAAAACATAATGGATTTTTTAACACTTGCAGCCAAGCGTTATTCGGTGAGAAAATTTAAAGATGAGCATCTGCCACAGGAAATTATTGATAAGATTTTATATGCAGGTCATTTAGCTCCCACAGGTTGTAATTATCAACCACAAAGGATATTGGTAATCAACACTGATAAATCTATCACTAAGCTTCAGAAATGCACAAAGTGCCATTTTGGCGCGCCCACCGCTATGCTTGTATGCTACAATAATGATGAATGCTGGACAAGAAAATACGACGGTGCTACCAGTGGAATCATAGATGCCAGCATAGTTACCACTCATATGATGCTTGCGGCGTATGAATTAGGTGTAGGTTCTACTTGGGTGATGCATTTTGACCCGCAGGCTATGAAAGATGAATTCAACATACCAAAAAATATTGAGCCTGTTGCGTTGCTTACATTGGGCTACCCTGCCGATGATGCAAAGCCGCTTAATTTACATTCTGAATTTAGAAATATTAACGAAACATTGGTTTATGATAAATTTTAGAGAAAAAGCTCCGACTTAGTCGGAGCTTTTTTCATTCTACCCATAGTAGAGTTAAGCTTTCTTATAGTAGAGTTGTTGTATTCATCAGTTTATTGTGTTTTTTACTATAACAGTGTTAGAATTTACTTATTGATATTACATACCAACTCGAAAGGAAATTTTTATGAATTATTCTGAATTTAAAATTGTTGCCGATTCCTCCTGCGATATGCAAAAGCTTCAAGGTGTGGGTTTTAAAACCGCACCGCTTAAGATAATAACCGCACAAAAGGAATATCTAGATAACCGAGACCTCAATGTTTTTGAAATGGTTAACGAATTATTTAACTACAAAGGTAAATCATCAACCTCCTGCCCAAATACGGCGGATTGGCTTGATGCATTTGGTAACGCAAAATACATATTCTGTGTTACTATCACAGGCACATTATCAGGAAGCTATAATGCCGCCTGTCTTGCAAAAGAAGCTTATGAGGAGGCTAATCCCGATTGTAAAGTTTTTGTTCTCAACTCTTTAACCGCCGGTCCAGAAATAAGTCTTATTATAGAAAAAATCCGCGACCTTATAAATGACGGAAAAAGCTATGATGAAATTTGCAAGCTGGCTTTGGAATACACACAAAAAACAGGCCTCTTGTTTATGCTTGAATCTATGAAGAATCTTGCCAACAATGGAAGAGTGAGTCCGCTTGTGGCTAAAATGGCGGGGCTTCTTGGCATCAGAGTGGTAGGAAAGGCGAGTGATAGAGGTGACCTTGAGCCGCTTAACAAATCTCGCGGTGAAACGCGGGCTCTTGAATCAATTATTGATAATTTGAAGGAATTAGGCTATTCAGGTGGTAAGATAAAGATAACACATTGTTTTAATGAAGCTGCAGCAAATGCGCTTAAAGAATTAATCGAAAAAGAGTTTATAAACCCCTGTATAGAAATTAACCCCTGCGGAGGACTTTGCAGCTTCTACGCCGAAAAGGGCGGTATGCTGATAGGATTTGAAAAAAATATATAAACAATAAATGTACATTTTGTAAAATATATTTAATATTACAAAATACAATTTACAAAACGAAATAAAAGTGTTAGAATTATTGTGTTAATTAAAAATTCGAAGGTGAATTATGAAATCAATAAAATCAAAAAACATTCTAATGCTTACAGCGGCAGGTATTATAAATGCCATCGGTGTAACAATTTTCCTATCCCCCGTTCATCTTTACGATAGCGGAATTTCAGGCACATCGATGCTTTTGGCGCAGATAACGCCCGAATATTTAACACTTTCAATATTCCTATTACTGCTAAATATACCGCTATTTATTTACGGAATGAAGAAGCAGGGATTACTGTTTACCTTTTATGCGATATACACTGTAGTTATCTATTCAGTGGTTGCATGGCTTATCACAGATGTTCTGCCAATAGATGTTAGTATGGCTTCCCCGCTCGCTGGCACCGATTTGTTGCTATGCGCGCTTTTCGGCGGTATTATATCAGGTATCGGTAGCGGTCTTGCAATTCGCTACGGCGGTGCGATGGATGGCATTGAAGTAATGGCGGTAATTTTTGCCAAGCGTTTAGGTATTAGCGTTGGCACCTTTGTTATGATTTATAATGTGCTTTTATATGTGGTTTGCGGAATGGCAATAAAGAGCTGGATACTGCCGTTATATTCAATAGTTACCTATGCCGCAGCGCTTAAAACGGTTGACTTTATCGTTGAAGGCTTTGACAGAGCAAAATGTGCTATTATCATCACCGTTTGCCCCACTGAGGTTTGCGAAGCGCTCTCATATGAATTTGAAAGCGGTGTTACTAAACTTAAAGCCACGGGTGGTTATTCAAACAAAGAAAAAACAATGATATACTTCGTTGTAAACCGTTTTCAGGTTGCAAGAATGAAAGATATTGTGCACGAAATCGACCCCACAGCGTATATCACAATAAGTGAAGTTGCGGATGTTTATTACTCAAATGCTGATTTGTAAATTAATCATATAAAAGAGCTGGCTTTCAATCTGAAAACCAGCTTTAATTTTTTGCTTTAATTACTTAACCATGCTTGCAACTTCAGCAGCGAAATCATCTACGCGCTTTTCAATACCCTCGCCCTTTTCGAAGCGAATGAAAGAAACAAGCTTAATTTCCTTGCCAAGTTCCTTAGCGGTCTTTTCAACATACTTACCAACAGTAAGGTCACCGTCAATAACAAACTGCTGCTCAACAAGGCAATTTTCCTTGTAGTACTTGCCGATCTTGCCCTCAACAATCTTGCCAAGAACCA
>CAZIXG010000132.1:0-3522 GCA_964543305.1 uncultured Ruminococcus sp. | reverse complement strand
GAGCTTCAAAACGGCAGTTTTAAAATTGAGACCGATGGCGACCTATTTAAGGCAATAATCAGCTTTAAAATCACAGAGGAAATATAATGAATGGAAATTTATCAGAGCTCGAAAAGCTAATGCTACGGCGCAAAATTGCCCGAAAAAAACGCAGAAAAAGATTTTTAATTATAGTGATAATAATATTTATAATTTCTGCATTGTTGGCTGTTGGAATTGGAATTTTTAATCGCTATTTAGGTGGCACAAAGGAATTGAACCTTAAAACTCTCACACCTCCCGATTATGTCAAAGTGGAGCTTATCGATGTTGGTCTTGCCAGAACAGGCGTGCGACTTCGTGAAATAAATAACATTGTGGTGCACTACACGGGAAATCCTGCATCCACCGCGCAAAATAACAGAGATTATTTTGATAAAATAGATACAAAGGTTTGCTCGCATTTTGTAATCGGTCTTGAGGGTGAAATTATACAGTGTGTTCCTTTGGATGAAAAATCTGCCGCTAGTAATAACAGAAATTTGGATACTATTTCTATAGAAGTCTGCCACCCAACTGATGACGGTAAGTTCAATGATGACACCCTTGATGCGCTTGTTAAGCTTACGGCTTGGTTATGTGATAATTCGGGGCTGGATGAGAAGGATGTTATAAGACATTACGATATTACCGGAAAACTCTGTCCGCTATATTATGTTGAAAATGAAGCCGAATGGGATGCATTTTTATTGAGGGTAAAGGAAGAATTGAAAAATTATTAAACCAAAAACATCGGTTAATGCTAGATTAACCGATGTTTTTTAAATCTTATTCTGTTCTTAGCGCGGTAACGGGGTCTTTCTTTGCGGCGCTTCTTGATGGAATAATACCTGACACAAGAGTTAGGAAAACACTTATCAAAACCAATATAATGGCTGCACCGATAGGAAGAACAGCGCTAAGGTTACTTATTCCCGTAAGATGGTGCAACAAAATATTAATCGGTATACACAACAGATAGGTAATAATTATTCCTAAAAGACCTGAAGCTAGACCTACAATCACAGTTTCGGCATTAAACATCCCTGAAACATCGCGTTTTGAAGCGCCGATAGCGCGAAGAATACCGATTTCTTTTGTTCTTTCTTGTACAGAAATCAGTGTGATAACACCAATCATAATAGATGATACAACAAGCGAGATTGCAACGAAAGCAATTAAAACATAGGTTATCGCATTTATAATGGTGGTTATCGATGACATCATAATACCAAGATAATCGGTATATTTTATTTGTTTTAGCTCATCAACATCCTTATTGTATTTTTTAATCGCGGCAGTTATAACATCCTTATTTTCGAAGGTTGAGGCGTAAATATTAATAGCAGCGGGTGAGTCTAGATCAACATAACCCATTTTGAGCAGATTTTCTTCATAAGTGGATTCAGAGAAGACCATAATTTCATCATAAAAAACCGCACATTGCTCAGTGGTGTAGGAGGGAAGCATAGCATCAAGCGCAGCGGCTAATTGACTGGTGCTCATACCTGCCATTTGCGCGGTAACCTGCTGAGCATACTGTGCTTTAACACTTTCTCTTATCATCTGTAAAAAGAGTTGGTTAAATTCCTCATCAGACATCGCGGAAAGATATTCGTTGATTTCCTCGGTAGATACATTAAGCTCCTCGCTCATACCCTGAGATATCATTTTTTCCATATCTGCGCGTGTCATAGAGCCAAGTGTTGCATCAATTTGTTGTTGCACAAAAGCTTCGTCGGGTATGCTGGATATTGCAACATAGGCTTCTGCTTTACCGTTAGTGTCAAGCTGAGCGATATATTTACGAAGCTCAGACTCTTTTTCAATATCGGTTAGTGAGCCTGTGGTTGAATCAAAAGGAAGTCCAGTTAAAATATCGGTGTTAGGTGAGTCAAACTGTGCATTAATTACTTCGTTATCATCGGCGAGCTTAATTAAATGCTCTGTTAACTTGCTTGTATACGCTATACTTCCTGAAAGCATAGTTGTGCTTGCTTCCTCGTTAGGACGAATAATACCTGTTATCTTAAGCGAGAGTGCATTGTCGTAAAGGTAACGCAATCCAGCATCGGTTTTTCTTAAATCAGTATAAAGTCCCGATGCTTCATCAAGCCGATAACAATTGGCGTTCAAAATTGCTTTATACTCCGTGCCGCAAATTTCTTCATATGTCCATTTGCCTTTTTCTTTTTCATCAAGCTTTATTCCGTTCAGCGCAGCGTCCGCCAGCTCATCAATATCTTCTGCAGGAATTAAGCCTAAGGCATAAAGCGCAATATCATCTAATTCATTATTTTCATCAAGAACAAGTACTATTTCATCATAACTGTTAGGCCATGAGCCGTAAACAACATCATATTGCTCATACAATAAATCGTTTATTGGAGCGCCATCGTTACCTGGTAAAAGCTCCTGCCATAAATTTGTGCCCATTGATGACATTGATGTCATACCTGAGGCGGGGGAAAGTGATGTGAGTGCTGACATTGCATTCATATCAACACCGATATATTGTAGCATAAGGTCGGTGATTATCTGTTCAATATCAGAATGAATTATTTCACCGTCAACATTCTCGGTATATATCTGCATATCAAGGTCATATGAATATTGTACGCCGTTAACCGCAGTATAAAGTTCTGTTCCCTCGGTTGTGATTTCACCCTCAAGATATTTTTTAAATGCCTTTAAGTCGTTTTTGCTTTCTTCTACACTATTCATAGCGTTAATCATATCATAAAGCGCAGACTTTTCATAAACGGCATCCTTTTCGTGTGCGGTTTCATCTGAAGTGATATTCATAAACGCTTCCATTAATGTCGTCATATCAACGGCTGACGCTTCAAGTGTTAACGGATAAACAGAAAGCGTGCTTTCCTGAACGGAATCTATATATGCGGTCATACCTTGCGAGATGGCAAGAATCAGCGCGATACCGATTATGCCGATAGAGCCTGCAAACGAAGTAAGAATGGTGCGCCCTTTTTTGGTTATAAGATTTTTAAGAGATAGCATAAAAGAAGTGCTAAAGGACATTGATGGCTTTTTACTTTCCTTTTCAATTTCACTTCTCTTTGAATCGAGTGATGCCTCATTGCTCGCTTCTTCATCGGTTAAAGGCATTGAATCGTTGGTTATCACACCGTCTAGCATATTGATAATTCGAGAGGAATATTTATTTGCAAGCTCGGGATTGTGAGTAACCATAATAATAAGGCGTTCCTTGGAAATCTTTTTAAGTATTTCCATAACCTGAACGCTGGTTTCGGTATCAAGAGCACCTGTTGGCTCATCAGCTAAAATGATATCAGGATTATTTACTAATGCACGAGCTATTGCCACACGCTGCATCTGACCGCCCGACATTTCGCTGGGCTTTTTAGAAAATTGGTCGCCAAGTCCCACATCCTCAAGCGCTTTTTTTGCTCTTGCTCGGCGTTCGGCTTTTGAAACGCCTGAAAGCGTTAAAGCAAGCTCAACATTTTGCAAAACAGTCTGATG
>CAZIXG010000131.1:0-3619 GCA_964543305.1 uncultured Ruminococcus sp. | reverse complement strand
AAAGGCTTAGTCCTTTAGCAAAATTAACACCCACAAGCAGTGCGCCTATAAGACCTGGCGCAAAGGTAACTGCAATAGCATCTATATCACTGTATTCTATACCCGCCGCCTTTAGCGCCTCATCGCACACATGGCTTATGGCCTCAGTATGTCTGCGCGAAGCGATTTCAGGCACAACCCCACCGTATATGCGGTGCTCATCTATCTGCGTTGCTATTATATTAGAAAGAACTTCTCTGCCTTCGCAAACGGCGGCTGCCGTTTCATCGCAGGAGGATTCAATGGCTAATATCTTCATTCCTTAGTAAACCTTCTTGTCATAATTATTGCATCTTCTTGAGGGGCATCATAAAACCTTTTTCTAATCCCCACTCTTTCAAAGCCCATCTTTTCATAAAGGCTGGTGGCGGCCTTGTTTGAAGCTCTAACTTCAAGAGAAATAAATTCAAGGCTCATTTTTTTTGCCCACTGTGCCGCCGCTATAAGAAGCTGCTTTCCAACACCCTTATTGCGGTAGCCTTCAAGCACCGCAACATTGGTAACATAGCCTTCACCCGCTATAGCGCTAAGCCCCATATATCCCACTGCCGAATTTTTGTTTACGGCAATAAAGAATTTAGTGCCCGCATTCATTGATTCTTCAATGGACTTTTTGCTCCAAGGATGGGTGAATGCAGCATTCTCTATAAGGGCAATATCATCCGCATCGGCAAGCTCACCGCTTTTAATGTGTGTATCTGTGAAAAAGCCTTCGCATATAAGTGTGTCGATATTATCTGTTATTTGGTCCCGTGTCCGGCGGTAAAGTGAGATGTCACCGCCGTAAGGGTCGCTGATACCTTCTCCTAAAAGGCAAAGCTTTTCGTGTGCTACCCCAATGGAAATTAAGGATATAAGATGGTTTTGCGCCAAGCAGATTATCTTATCAGCGTTTTTTATATCCTCTGCGGTTAAAGCCTTAGAGGTGTGCGCCGATATATCAATATCTATTTCCCGCATAACCGATATCGAGTTTTCGCTCACTTTATCTCCGTCAGCCATAAAGCCGCGACTGCAAACTGTGAGTGAATTAAACCCAAGGGATTTTAAATATCCCTCAGCCATAGGGCTGCGGCAGGTGTTTCCTGTGCATACAAAAATTATATTCATTATCCCTTAGCCTCAAGCCATGTTTTGCCGCTATGCGCTTCAACCAAAAGCTCAACCGCCATATCGGCAGCGGCACTCATCTGCTCCTCGAGTATTCTGCACACAAGCTGCGCATCCTTTTCGGGGCATTCAACTATAAGCTCATCGTGCACCTGTAAGATAAGCCGCGCGTTCGGCACTTCGAGTTTTAATTGCTCACTTACCTTAACCATAGCTATCTTTATAATATCTGCGGCAGTGCCCTGAATGGGCGCGTTTCTTGCAACACGCTCGCCAAAGGCTCTTAGCATTCCGTTAGAGGAGGAAAGCTCAGGCAGGTATCTTCTCCTGCCAAAGAGTGTGGAAACATATCCATCTGCCTTGGCAGCGGCAATAACCCTTTCCATATAAGCGGCAATGCCCTTATAGGTATCAAGGTAGTTCTTAATATATCTGTCTGCTTCGGCACGGCTCACGCCAATATCCTTAGCAAGCGAAAATGCGCCTATTCCGTAAACTATACCAAAGTTTACCGCCTTAGCGCGGCTTCGCATAATTGGAAGTACCATCCCAACAGGTATATCAAATACCTGTGAGGCAGTAACAGTGTGAATATCGGTGCCGCTTTTAAATGCCTCTATCATAGCGGTATCATTAGCGATGGAGGCGAGCACCCTTAGCTCTATCTGCGAATAGTCGGCATCGCATAAAACATAACCCTCGCGCGCCTTAAAGAACTTGCGGAATATTCTGCCCTCCTCGGTCCTTACGGGAATATTCTGCAAATTAGGCTCAAGTGAGCTGATACGACCTGTGCGTGCCTCGGTTTGATTAAAGGTTGAATGTATCCTGCCATCCTCCGCAATAGACGAAAGCAAACCGTCACAATAGGTGGATTTTAGCTTTGCGAGTTGGCGGTATTTTAAAATCATATCCACTATAGGATAATCGTATCTAAGCGATTCGAGCACATCAGCACTGGTGCTAAAGCCGCTTTTCGTTTTCTTTTTAGCGGGAAGACCAAGCTTCACAAAAAGTATCTCGCCTAATTGCTTGGGTGAATTGATGTTGAATTCAGTGCCCGCAGCGGCATATATCTCCTCGGCAAGCTCTGCAGTGCGCTCTTGAAGGCTTGCACCCTCGGCTTTAAGCTCCTCACTATCCACAAGAAAGCCCACTGCTTCCATTTCGGCAAGCACGCGAGCGAGCGGCAGCTCTATATCATAAAGAAGTTTTAACTGACCGCTTTCCTCCAACGCCTTTGTAAGCCCATCGCAACAAACACTAAAGCCTGCCGCGTTCAAGGCTACAGTATCGGCACAGTCGGCAAGCTCATAAGAGCTGCCATATTCACTTATAAGTCTTGAAACGGAATAATCTGATGCCGCAGGGTTGCAAAGGTAGCCCGCAAGCATAGCGTCAAAGCAAACAGATTTAATATCGGGGTATTTTTTGCATAGGTTTTTATAATCGTGAACGCGCTTTTTAATTTGGCTATCTTGGAGTATGAATTTAAGCTCGTTTTCATTCAAGATGCAAGCAATATCACCACTAATTGCGGCAATGCCATCCTCGCTGATATAAATATCAGCGTTATCCTTAATGTCACCTATCGTGCCAAGCTTAAAAACGCGCTTTTCATCACTTTCTTGCGTTTGTGCCGCGGATACGGGGGAAAGCCCCATCTTATCCATAAGCTTAAAGAATTCAAGCCTTGTCATAAGAGAAGCTAAAGCGGTGGTGTCGGCAGGCTTTATCTTATAGCTTTCAAGGTTAGTGTCAATCGGTGCCGTGCGGCAAATTGTGCCGAGTGTACGACTTAAGAATGCGCTATCCTTACCGTCAGCAAGCTTTTTGCGCACGCCCTCCTTGATTTCAAGGCTATCTAAATTTTCATAAATATAATCAATACGATGGTATCTTGTTATAAGGTCGGTGGCGGTCTTTTCGCCAACACCTGCCACACCTGGGATATTATCAGAGCTATCTCCCATAAGTGCTTTAAGCTCTATCATTTCCTGTGGCGCAAGTCCGTATTTTTCAAAAAGCGCGGCAGGAGTGTAATCTATAATTTGTGTCTGACCCATTCGGGTGGTTGCAAGAAGCACGCGTGTGGTATCGGATACCAGCTGCAGTGAGTCGCGGTCACCCGTTGCTATAACACAGGTGTTTGAGCTTTCATCCGAAGCGCGCGCAAGCGTGCCTAAAATGTCGTCTGCCTCAAAGCCCTCGCATTCTATGCAGGCATATCCTGCGGTCTTAAGCCATTCTTTGAGTATAGGAAACTGCGAAAGAAGCTCCTCGGGTGTGGCGTGGCGGCCCGCCTTGTATGCATCAAACATCTTGTGGCGGAAGGTTGGCGATTTAAGGTCAAATGCCACGGCAACGCCATCGGGCTTCTCACTTTCAAGCAGTTTATTTAAAATGTTTATAAAGCCATAAACGGCATTAGTGTATGTGCCATCCTTTGTGGATAGCAGCTTTATGCCGT
>CAZIXG010000130.1:0-3669 GCA_964543305.1 uncultured Ruminococcus sp. | reverse complement strand
AGCTCACGCTCGGATACATCCTTGCTGCGGCAGTCAACAAACTTCTGCACTCTATCCGCCATAGAGTTGCCTGTGGCAAGTGTCTTTTTAAGGTTTATTCTTTCCTTTTCACTGCGCTCGCGACTGCGCTTATTAACAAGCACCTGATCGGCGATTTTATCAGCCTCAGCCTTATTCTCAATAAAATATACCTCAAGCTGATGGCGTAAAAATTCGGTCATAGCCTCTTGAATAAATTTATTGGTTATCGCCTTTTTGGTCTGGTTTTCATAAGAGGTTATGGTGGAGAATGAGGATATTACCAGCACCAAGCATTCCTCAACATCGCTGAAGGTTATCTTGCTCTCTCCGCTCTTATATTTATTTGCTTGCTTGATATAGGCATCTATCTGGTAAACGAAGGCATTTCGCACCGCCTTTTCGGGGGCGCCGCCGTGCTCCAGCCAGCTTGAGTTGTGGTAATATTCCTTTAAGGTGCGGCGGTTTGAAAAAGTGAGCGCCGCATTTATTTTAACCTTATATTCGGGCTTATCATCGCGATCGCGACCCTTGCGCTCGGTGTGCCACACCTGAACAGAGGAAAGCGCTTCCTCGCCCACAGTGTTTTCAACATAATCTTTAATACCCTGCTTATAAACTATTTCCTGAGTTATAAAGCGCGCGCCTTGCTGCTCGCGGAATTCAAAAAGAAGACCATCGTTTACAATAGCCTGCCTTTTTAAGGTATCAATAAAATAATCGCGCGGGATATTTATATCGGTAAACACTTCGATATCAGGCTTCCAACGGATTTTAGTGCCTGTTTCCCTACCCGAATAAGGCTCCTTTTTAAGGCCGCCCTTATTAAAACCCTTTTCAAAGTGCAGGTTATATTTAAAGCCATCACGCTTTACTTCAACATCCATATACTCTGCGGCATACTGTGTGGCACAAAGGCCAAGTCCGTTAAGACCTACAGAATACTCATAGTTTGCACCATCGTTGGTGTTATATTTACCGCCCGCATACATTTCGCAGAAAACCATTTCCCAGTTTTCGCAGTCATATTTAGCGTTATAGTCCACAGGGCAGCCGCGGCCAAAGTCCTGCACCTCAACAGAGCCATCTGTATAGCTTGTAACAACTATCTTTTTGCCGTGCCCCTCGCGAGCCTCATCTATTGAGTTGGATATTATTTCAAAAACAGAGTGCTGACAACCGTCAAGACCATCCGAGCCGAATATAACGCCCGGGCGCTTTCGCACTCTATCGGGGCCTTCAAGCTTTTGTATGCTTTCGTTGCCGTATTCCACCTTAGCCTTAGCCAAAATTACACTTCCCTTTGTTAAGCATTTTTATACAGAATATATTATATACTAAATGTAGTGTTCCAGTCAAGCAAAAAGCACCATAAATTAGCAATTAGCAAGTTTCAATTAGCAATTATATTAAATTGAAAGCACCTGCTAAAATAAATAGCAGGTGCTTTATTGATTAGTTTATTGTGCATTGTGAATTAATCAAGTCCTATATAAGGAGCGGGGTCTATTCTGTTGCCGTTTACCACAACCTCAAAATGCAGATGGTTGCCTGTTGACTGGCCCGTGGTGCCGACAAGTGCTATAACCTGACCTGCCGATACGCTTTCTCCCGCGTTTATGCAAAGCTGACTTGCGTGTGCATAGAGGGTGCGAACGCCGTTGCCATGGTCTATTATTACACAGTAGCCAAAGTCACCGTTCCAGCCTGATTTAACAACCGTACCATCTGCCACAGCATAGATAGAGGTGCCCTTTTTGGCGCAAATATCTACACCCTTGTGGTTTCTGCCATCACCATAATAGGAGCTTACCTTCCAAGTGCCTGAGGGCAGTGGGAAAATAAAGCCTGCATTGTGCGCGGTCTCCTTCTGCTTAGCGGATGCCAAGCTTTTTGCAGTACCCACTACCACAACCTCGCTTACGGGCTCTGATATAACCTCAGTGGATACATTTGTTCTGGAGGTCTCCTGTCCGTTTACAAGCACAACATCCTCGGTAACGCGGTTAAGGCCCGATACGCCCGTTGTGGTTACAGCCTTATAGCCCACAACCTTTTCGTTTGTCTTTTCAACGGTGCTCTTATAGGGTACCACTACCTCGGATACCTGCTGCACCTTGGTGATAACAGTGAGCGCGGAAATATCATCGTGAACCGATTCAACATCATCTAAATCACTCAGCATATAATATCCGCTTTCTATCTTAACATCCTCCTGAAACTCGGTGGTGCAATTATTACCCTCCACCGCAAAGGAATTAAGGTGGCTATCAATATAAGCCTTTAAAGCGCTCTGTTCAACACAGGCTATCTCCTCGCCGTTTATAAAAAGGCTAGCCGCCGACACAATTTCATCGGTGTTTTCTATAATAGCGGTGGCAAGCTCGTCCTCACTGCTGATGCCATCATCAAGAACTATGGTAGCATCAAAGGAAGGATTTGATACAACGCTTTCAACATCACTGCCGTTTACACTGCTTACAACCTTCTGAAGCGCAATACCGAACTGCTTTTTACTGCTCACTGTGGCGATTACCTTGCCCTCATAATTAACATTAAAGGCTACGCGGGCGCCTGTGAACGAAAGGCTCATTATGATAGCGATAACAGCCACTACCGCAAACATACCCATCTTTATGGATTTTCTACTATTATGAATTTTTGAAGCGCCGAGTTTTACTGTGTCCCATATAAGGGATAAAACATCATCAAATATAGCGCATATCTCCTCTCAAAAAGTTACAATTTTGTAACAACTCCTTTATTATTATAATCAAAAGTTACAAAATTGCAACCTTTTTTTGAAAAATATGAAAATTTCTGCCTTGATAATTATAAAAAACTCCCAAAAACCGCTTAACCAAGCGAATTTTGGGAGCTTTTAATTTAAAACATTGATATCTGATTTGTATCGGGTAGGTCTTGGAGGGCGCCGAGGTCGGCGAGGTTTTGAATAATTGTTTTCGAAACACCCGCTTCTATGGCAAAATCCTCTCGTGATACGAAATTGCCCTTCTGTGCGGCATCATATATAGAATATGCCGCCTTTTCTCCAACGCCCGAAAGCGCACCGAAGGGAAGGCGCATCTTGCCGTTTTCGGGAAGATACTTCATAGCGTGAGAATTCTTGATATCAATAGGAAGCACCTCAATGCCTCTCGCCATCATTTCATTAAAGATAAGAAGTGTGTCATAAACATCGAGTTCCTTTTTTGAGGCTTCCTTACCGAGAGCCTTGATTTCATTCATACGCTTTACAACCGCAGCCTTACCTCCCATAATGGTGGGAACATCCACATCCTCAGGACGGGCAGTAAAGTAAGCGCAATAGAATTCAAGCGGGCGGTATACCTTATACCAAGCAAGCTTAATTGCCGAGATAACATACGCCGCGGCATGTGCCTTAGGGAACATATACTTTATCTTATAGCAAGAGCCGATATACCATTCGGGAACGCCGACTGCGCGCATATCGTCCTCCATAGCCTCCCAATCCTCTTTGGAAACCTTGCCCTTTGCAACAAGTCCCTTACGAACGGTTTCGGTTATCTTGAAGGCTCTGCCCTCCTCCATACCCTGATGGATAAGATAAACCATTATGTTGTCACGAGTACCGATAACCTCAGAAATGGTGCAGGTGCCGTTTTCGAT
>CAZIXG010000129.1:0-3677 GCA_964543305.1 uncultured Ruminococcus sp. | reverse complement strand
ATCGCAAACTGAGTGGAAGCGCCGCCCTGCAAAAAGAGCACCTTATAATTATCGGGGATATTCATTATCTCCCTTAAATTTGCCTCTGTCTCATCAAAAATTGCCTGATACTCCTTAGAGCGGTGTGACATTTCCATTACGGACTGACCTGAAGCGCCGTATTCCATCATTTCTGTAGCGGCGGTCTTAAGTACCTCTTCGGGTAGCATAGAGGGACCTGCGCTGAAATTATAAACTCTTGCCATATAAATTACCTCCAAATTAGGGATATCCCCCATTCATTGCCTATGATTATACAGTCTTTTATATTATATGTCAATAGGTTTGTTAATGATTTGTCAATCTTTTTTAAAATATTCGGTGTTTTAGAGGGTTAATTGTTATTTTTTTAACAATTGCCGATGAGTTAAAGCCGTCCTATTGAAAGAACGGCTCTAAAACTTATTTCAATCTAAAATCCTCGCTATTAAGCGTAAGGTTGGGGTTATAGTATGGGTCGCCACTTTTTAGCTCCTGCATCCACTTTTCTTGAAAACGAAAGACCTCACTGTTAAAGCGGGCACGCTTTTCAGGAGTATCCTCCACTCCCCTGCTTTTGGATTCATAGTGATATAATTCAGCAAAAGGTGTGAACACAATTAAATAACCCGCCTTGCGAATGCTCATACAAAAATCAACATCATTAAACGCAACGGCATAGTTTTCATCTAGTCCGCCAACCTCAAAGTAAACAGATTTTTTAACAAGCAAACATGCCGCCGTGCAGGCGCTTAAATTCTGAGCAATTACAGCGCGGGACATATAGCCTGGATGTGAGCGGTCAAAATATTTATGGGAATGACCTGCAACACCGCCAAGTCCAACAATGACACCCGCGTGCTGAATTGTATTGTCGGGATAGTAAAGCTTTGCGCCTACTGCACCAACATCGTCTCGCTGGCAGAACATTAGCATCTGCTCCATCCAATCAGGAGTTATAATCTCCATATCATTATTAAGCAATAACACAAATTCGCCCTGAGCCTTATGCGCCGCAAAGTTATTTATAGCAGAATAGTTAAAGCCTTGCTTCCAATATAAAACACGCAGATTATTATATTTACGCTCGGCGTTTTTATAATATTCGAAGGTTTCATCCTCGATACTGTTATTCTCAACTATAATTACCTCGAAATTTTTATAGGTAGATTTTTCATAAACCGAGGAAAGGCACTTATCAAGGTCATCAATATGGTCTTTATTAGGAATAATAATTGAAATAAGCGGATTACCTGTTATATTATATTGCACCTTATAGTTGGTAGGGATTATGGCATCCTCAACCGTTCCCTGAAGGCCTAGTCGCTCGATGTGCGCTTTTATAGCGCGCTTTGCAGAATCAATTACATACGGCTTTGCCGAAACATCACTTGCCACCGAAGCCTTGTGCGAACGCCAGAAATAAAGTGCTTTGGGGATATGCACGATGCTCTTTGCCTTTTCTGTAAGTCTGAGTATCAAATCGTAATCCTGACTGCCATCAAACTCATCATCAAAACATCCAACGCTATCGAGCAGTTCTTTTGAAAAGGCAGTAAAGTGACATATATAATTATATGAGCGCAGAGTATCAGGTGAATAATCGGGCTTGAAATTATAAACGGTTATATTTGATACTCGATTTTTAGAGAATGTCACTTCATCTGTATAGATAAAGTCGGCATTTTTTTCGCAGATAGCCTTCATCATTTCATATAATGCCGAGGGGTGAAGTAAATCATCGTGGTCAAAAAGAGCAATATAATCGCCCTGAGCCATTTCTATGCAGGCATTTGTGTTTTTTGAAATACCCTCGTTTTTTGCAAGCTTCTTATAGCAAATCCTATTATCGGTTGAAGCCACACCCTCACAAAGCTCACCCACATAGGAATGCTCACTGTCACTACCGTCGGCAAGGCAGAGCTGAAAGTTACCGTAGGTCTGATTTAAAACAGAATTTATCATCTGTTTTAAAAATTTTTTAGGTGTGTTATACAAAGGCACTAATATACTGAATTTAATATTCCTATCAAATTTTCGTGCACTTTCTCTCGCACGGCGCCTTGCGCTTATTTTAAACTTCGCGCTATCAGCTGCACCGAAAAGTCCCGAATATTTATAAAATCTTTTAAGCTTTCTTAAAACCCTTAGCGGAAAATGCAAAACGGCAAAAAGCAACGGGAATTCCCGAAGCCTTTTTGCCATTCTCTTTAACATTCCTTTAAGGGATTTTTCTGTAAATGGTACTTGTTCAAACATTTAAACTTCCCTATCTTTCGGAATTTTTATATGCGTTGCAAACCTCAGCCGCATCGCCTATCATTTTAATTTTTCCCTTTTCAAGCCACACACAATGCTTACACAGGCGCTCTATCTGTTCAATAGAATGAGAAACGATAATAACAGTGGTATCATCATTCATCATAGCGTTTATTCTTTCCTCGCACTTTTGCTGGAAAAGGAAGTCGCCAACTGCCAAGATTTCATCAACTATGAGTATATCGGGTGTGGTAACAGTGGCAATAGCAAAGCCAATACGAGCCACCATACCTGACGAATAATTTTTCATCGGCACATCAAGAAAATCACGCATTTCAGAAAATTCAACTATTTCATCAAACTTTTCATCCATAAACTTTCTTGAATAACCAAGCACAGAGCCGTTAAGATATATGTTTTCCCTTGCGGTAAGCTCCATATCAAAGCCTGCGCCCAGTTCAATAAGCGGAGCTATTGTGCCCGCAGTTTCAACGGTACCCTTGGTGGGCTTTAAAATCCCCGATATAATCTTAAGGGTTGTGCTTTTACCGCAGCCGTTAAGACCTACTATACCAAAAACATCACCTTTTTTAATATCAAAAGAAATGTTATCCAGCGCCACGAAATCCTCAAATCTAAGCTGGCGCTTAACAAGCTTTAAAAAATATTCCTTAAGGCTTTCTAATTTCTCCTTGCTCATATTGAAGTGCATTTCAATATTTCTTAGTTCAACTGCATTTTCAGTATTCATAATAAACACACTTCCTTTCTTATATATGAAGGATAAACTTGCTTTCTGCCTTTTTAAACACCAAGGCGCCTATGATAAATGCACCCAAAGACATACCCGCGCAAACAAGGTTTTCCTGCAAGGAGGGCACCACACCATACATTATTACATCCCTGAAATATTGAACATAATGAGTAAGGGGGTTAAGCTCCACTATTTTAGAAACGAGCGAATGTCCCTCAAGAATTTCTACGGGGTATATAATCGGTGTAAGATACATCCACATAGTAAGAAGCACGCCATATAGATGCTCAATATCCCTAAAATACACATTTGCGGCGCTCAAGAATAGCGACACACCGCACACAAATACAAAGCAATAAATAACAGGCAACGGGAACAACAATGCAGTTAAGGTTGGATATACGCCCTGAACCAGCATAACAACAAGCACCGCCACAAGGGTGAAGCTAAAATTAACAAGCGCAAACAGACACTTTTCAATCGGGAAAATATATTTTGGTATATAAACCTTCTTGATAAGAGGAGCAGAACTGAGCACCGAGTTTAATGAGCCTTGTGTAGACTCACAAAAGAAGGTCCAGATAGAATAGCCCACAATATAATAACTGGCAAAATTAGGTATCTCCATTTTAAGCAGCATACCAAA
>CAZIXG010000128.1:0-3707 GCA_964543305.1 uncultured Ruminococcus sp. | reverse complement strand
TGATTACGAATCAGCTGCTCTACCAACTGAGCCACTTCAGCGTGTATTTTCATAAATCTTAGTAATTATATCAATTATAATCCATCAAGTCAAGTATTTGACAACAAAAACAGGGTGATAAAATGAACAAGAAGCTTAATGATTTAAACGAGCGAATAATTCGCTACCGCAGGTTTGCGGGCTACACTCAGGAAACCGCCGCTCAGGCACTTGGAATGAAGAAAAGCACATATGCAAATATGGAACGAAACGGTAAACCCTCCCCAGATTTAATTTTAAAAATATCAATGCTGTTCAATGTGTCGGTGAGCACACTATTTTACGGTGAACAGGATACAAGCAAAAATAGCACCCCCGTTTCCTCTGGTGACATGCCAATCAGACTTAATGAGCCTGTTATTTTGCCCGAGGCTGAGCCGCCCCTAATCTTAACGGCAAACGAAAAAAGCATTGTTAAAGCATTAAAATCTTTTTCAAAAGAGGATTTTGAGCGTGTTAGAGATTTCGTGAATGAAATCTATCAAAAAAACAAAAAAGCTTAAAACAACAGAGATGCCCTCTTGTGGCACACTTTGTAAGGAAGTGTGCCACAAGAGGGCATATTTTTACATATTTGAATATGTACGGTAGATATCACAAGCCTTTGCAAGACCTTTTGAAAAAGCGGTAGCTGAGCCTGCCGCAACGGCGAAATTTAATGCCTTTATATAATCCTTACTTTCGAGATAGCTTCTTATAAATGCCGCAAGCATTGTGTCTCCCGCGCCTGTTGCGTTTAACACATTACCTTGTGGGGCGGCGGCAAGGTGAGCTTCACCGTTTTCATCTATTAACAACGCGCCCACTTCACCTAAGGACACCAAAACATTCTGCGCGCCCATTTTCCAAAGCTTTTTGGCATACGGTATTGCATCATCGGCATTTTTAAGCTTAGTGCCGAATATTGCGCCCAATTCGTGGATATTTGGTTTTATTAAAAACGGGTGATATTTAAGTGTACTTAAAAGCTGATCGCCCTCGGCATCCACCACAAAGATAACCCCGATATTCTTTAAGCTTTCAAGAAGCTGTGAATAAATATTTTTCGGCACGCTTTTGGGAACACTGCCCGAAAGCACTAATATATCACCTTTTTTAAGCAATTTAACCTTATCAAAGAGCGCGGATAGCTCATCCGCTGATATTTGAGGTCCTGTGCCGTTTATATCGGTTTCCTCGCCTGATTTAAGCTTCACATTTATTCTTGAAAATCCACTTTTAAGCCAAACAAAATCGGTATCAATACCGATATCGCGAACGCCCTCATTGATAGCGGCGCCCGTAAAGCCCGCAACAAAGCCTAATGCAGTTGATGGAACGCCTAATTCATTTAAGATTATAGATACATTTATGCCCTTACCGCCAATATATATTTCCTCATCACACGCTCGGTTTACTGCACCCTCACATATTTCATCAAGGTGCATCACATAATCAACGGCAGGATTTAAGGTTACAGTGTATATCATATCGGTTAATCCTCACCTTCATATTTTAAAAATTTCATATTAATTATAGCACTTGTGTTAAATTGTTTCAACCAAAAAGCACCTGTCATATTAGGCGTAATGTCCGTTAAGGACATCACACCTAATATAGCAGGTGCTTGATTTATTATTGCGCACTATTTTTTAAGAGCTAATGCTACTTTTGCCTTCTCTACGATGTTGGGTGCGCGAAGGCCGAATTGGTCAAGAAGCTTTACAGCAGGACCCGAGTGTCCGAAGGTATCGTTTACACCAAGCTTTATTACGGGTACAGGGTTTTCTTCGCAAACAACCTCGCTTACAGCAGCACCAAGTCCACCGATTACCGAATGCTCTTCAGCGGTAACGATAGCGCCTGTTTCGCGTGCAGCCTTAAGCACGATTTCCTTATCAAGCGGCTTGATAGTTGCCATATTGATAATACGGGCGGAAATGCCCTCAGCCTTAAGCAAATCGTATGCTTCAAGCGCTTCCTTAACCATAAGACCTGTGGCAATAATGGTAACATCACTACCCTCGCGAAGCTCAACGCCCTTACCAATTTCAAACTTGTAGGTCTCATCGAATACAACAGGAACCGCAAGTCTGCCAAAGCGCATATAAACAGGACCGTCACACTCAAAGGCGGCATATACAGCCTTTATTGCCTCGGTCTCATCGGCAGGGTTAATGATGGTCATATTGGGGATAGAACGCATAAGAGCAATATCCTCACAGCATTGGTGTGTAGCTCCGTCCTCACCTACCGAAATGCCTGCGTGGGTGGCGCCGATAATAACATTAAGCTTCGGATAGCAAATAGAGTTTCTGATCTGCTCGAAAGCTCTGCCCGATGCAAACATAGCAAAGGAGCTTACAACAACGCGCTTGCCCGTTGCGGCAACGCCTGCGGCAATGCTCATCATATTTTGCTCTGCTATACCGCAGTTATAGAAGCGGTCGGGGAATGCCTTTTTAAACATACCCGTCTGGGTTGCAGCAGCAAGGTCTGCGTCCATAACTATAAAATTGTCTCTCTTTTCACCAAGCTCAACCAAAGCCTTACCAAAACCGACTCTGGTTGCAACACTTTTTACTTCAGACATAGTATTCCCCTCCTTAATCTAAAGCGTCAAGATGGGCTTTAAGCTCTGTTATAGCCTTCTCGTAAAGCTCATCATTGGGTGCTGTGCCGTGCCAGCCAACCTGATTTTCCATATAGGAAACGCCCTTGCCCTTAACGGTGTTTGCAATAATAGCAACCGGCTTATCAATGGCTTCTGCCTGCTTGAGGGCGGCTTCTATCTGGTCAAAATCGTGACCGTCAATCTCGATAACGTGCCAGTTGAATGCTTCAAACTTCTTGTCAAACGGCTTTGCAGAGTTGACCTCGTCAATGGTGCCGTCTATCTGTAAATTATTGTAATCAAGGAACACAACAAGGTTGCCGAGTCCCTTGTTGGCGGCGAACATAGCAGCCTCCCAAACCTGACCCTCCTCAATTTCGCCGTCACCGAGGATTGCGAATACACGGTAGGGATCGCCGAAATGCTTCGCAGAAAGTGCCATACCGCAGGCGGCGGAGATGCCTTGACCGAGCGAGCCCGTGGACATATCAACACCTGGGATTCCCTTCATATCAGGATGGCCCTGAAGCATTGAGCCAATGTGGCGCAGGCGGGAAAGCTCAGATGGGTCGAAGTATCCGCGCTCAGCGAGTACAGAGTAGAGTGCAGGTGCGGCGTGCCCTTTTGAAAGTACAAGGCGGTCACGGTTTTGGTCCTTGGGGTTTTTCGGGTCAATATTCATATAATTAAAATACAGATAGGTTAAAATATCTGCACAGGAAAGCGAGCCTCCCGGATGACCTGATTTTGCTGCGTGTACACCCTCGATAATGCCGAGTCGCACCCTACAGGCGGCTTTTTGAAGCCTTAATTTTGTTGCTGCGTCCATATTAGATGTCCTTTCTTGGGGCAAGCAGAAAATTCTGCCTACACTTTGTTAATGCTTATTAATTCAATTCGCTTTCGCATAGTTTTTTAAATATTCAATAAAATCGGCAACTGCGCCGTATTTTGCACCTTTAACCACCACATCGGCAAGAGCTTTTATATCCTCGGGCGAGCCATCGGGAACGGCGCTTATATCTGCGGCCTTAAGCATTTGCAGGTCGTTATAATAGTCGCCTATCGCATAGCA
>CAZIXG010000127.1:0-3723 GCA_964543305.1 uncultured Ruminococcus sp. | reverse complement strand
TTAAAATTCTTGAGGGCACTGTTTCAAATGTGCCGCCACAGGGCGGAAGAAAGCATCCTCAGCAGGAGTTTATCCAAATAGATACCACGAACATTCTGTTTATATGCGCAGGCGCTTTCGACGGTATTGAAAAGATAATCGAACGCCGTATGGGCGGCAGCAGCTTGGGCTTTGGTGCTGATGTGAAGTCACCCAAAAGCGCCGAGGCCGAGGCTATGGCTCAGGTTGCTACACATCAGGATTTGGTTAAGTTTGGTCTTATTCCTGAGCTTGTTGGTCGTTTACCTGTAATAACGGCCTTAAAGTCTATGGATAGAGATACGCTTGTGAGCATAATGACCGAGCCTAAAAACTCGATTATCAAGCAGTATCAGGCGTTGTTTGCAATGGATAATGTGAAGCTCCAGTTTGAAAGGGAAGCATTAGAGAAAATTGCTGACCTTACCATTGTGCGCAAAACGGGCGCTCGCGGACTTCGCTCCATCATTGAGGGCGTTTTGCAGGACATTATGTTTGATACCCCCTCGGATGAAGGTGTTGACGAGATTATCATTACAGCAGATACAATTGATAGCGGAAAGCCCGTTATTAAAAGGAAATAATGAATAAGGTTTGAGGCGCAATTCCTTACGGAGTTGACCTCAAACCTTCTTTTTTTCTTAGAATTTTTTTCTTAATTTTTGTAGTGCAGCTTTTTCAATTCTTGATACATAACTTCGTGAAATGTTAAGCTTTTTTGCAATTTCCCGCTGAGTGAGCTCACTTTGACCATTAAGACCATATCGCATATCGATTATCTGCTTTTCGCGCTCATCGAGAGTACCGCTGAGTACAATTCTTAACTTTTCTATTTTTAGTTTTGTGTCAATTTCTTCCTCGACATCGCTATCATCTGCAATTATATCAATAAGCGATAGCGAATTTCCATCCTTGTCTGTATCAATAGGATCACTTATATAAACATCCTGAGCGCTCTTTTTAAGATTTCTGAAATGCATTAAAATTTCATTTTCAATACATCTTGCCGCATAGGTGGCAAGCCTGATTTTTTTATCACTTTTGAAGCTATCAACTGCTTTTATAAGTCCTATCGTGCCTATGGATATCAAATCATCCTGATCACAACCATTAGTATAGTATTTCTTTACAATGTGCGCTACAAGACGCAAATTATGCTTGATAAGCTCATTTCTCGCATTAATATCACCCTTGGAACTCATTTCAAGCAGTTCTTGTTCCTTTTTAGCCTTAAGCGGAGGCGGAAAAGAACCCGCCCCCGTTACATGCAGCGCTAAATAATAAACATTTGAAAGCATCTGCAACAACATACTTAAAAACATATTTTCACCCCAAAATATTAATTATTTAAATATATGCATAACACTGCTTGGCAGTTGTTGACAAATATCTTTCTTTATGCTAATATTTAATTAATCTTTAAGGCGATACAGAGATATCGGCAAGATATGTGAAATGTATAATTCCTATCATATTTTCCGTCTTGTCATATCTTGGCAAGACTTTTTTGTTTTGGGGTGTTTTTTATGAAACCTAAAGCTAAAATTATGGATGAGGTTGCCATTGGCAGAGCGATGGCAAGAATAACACACGAGATAATAGAGCATAACCAAGGCGTTAATGATGTATGCCTTTTGGGTGTTAAGCGCCGCGGTATACCTTTGGCTAATATTCTTGCCGAAAATATTTTGCGTTTTGAGGGTGTTGAGGTACCGGTGGGTTATCTTGATATCACCAAGCATCGAGATGATATATCAGATGCAGATAAAGCCGAGCTTGCAGGTGACTGCCATTTTCCGTGTGATATAGAGGACATGCGAGTAATTATAGTGGACGATGTGCTCTTTACAGGAAGAACTGCGCGCGCCGCTATGGAGGCGGTTTTTGCCTACGGCAGACCAAATTCACTTCAGTTTGCGGTTCTCGTTGACAGGGGACACAGAGAACTGCCTATAAGGGCTGATTATGTGTGCAAAAATGTTCCAACCTCACTCAGTGAAAAGGTTTCTGTTAAGATTAAGGAAATTGACGGTGAGACTGCAGTTTATATTTGCGATTTGGATTAATTTTTGCTAAAATTATTCGGTTTTTACATTGACAAGTGTTTATATATATGTTAAGATATATAAGATAAATCTTTAAAACGATACAGAGATATCGGTAAGATTATGATACATTTAAAATGTCAGGTTGCGCATATGTGTAATCTAATGCTTTTGTATACCTAAGCCTTACCGAAATCGGTAGGGCTTTTATCTTTTTTGGAAAGGAAAAATCAAAATGGCTAAGACAGTTAAAGCAACAATTTTTGAGCTTGGTAGTGATATGGCTTTTTCTCCCAATGTAAACACAGAATTACTGCCCGCTGTTGTTGCTTCCGATTTTGATGGCGAATATATTATTTTTCCCGGTTTTTGCGATGTGCATGTGCATTTTCGTGAGCCGGGTTTTTCTTATAAAGAAACCATTGCCACAGGCTCGCGTGCGGCGGCGCACGGCGGCTATACTGCCGTTTGTACAATGCCTAATTTGAATCCTGTGCCGGATAACAAGGTAAACCTTCAAGCTCAGTTATCAATTATTGAAAATGATGCTGTTATAAATGTTTACCCATATGCCGCAATAACAGTGGGGCAGCAGGGTGAAAAGCTATCTGATATGGCTGGTATGAGCGATAGGGCAATCGCTTTTTCAGATGATGGCAGGGGAGTCCAGTCAGCCTCTCTTATGCGCGATGCTATGCTTAAGGCAAAATCTCTTGGTAAAATTATAGTTGCGCATTGTGAGGATAATTCGCTCCTTCGCGGTGGATATATTCACGATGGCATATATGCTAAATCGCATGGTCACCGAGGAATTTGTAGTGAAAGTGAATGGGGACCGATAGCAAGAGATTTGAAAATTGCTCGCGAAACGGGCTGCTCATACCATGTGTGCCATATATCCTGCAAGGAAAGCGTAGAGCTTATCCGAAAGGCGAAAGCCGAAGGCGTTGATGTTACTTGTGAGACTGCGCCGCACTACCTTATAATGGATGAAAACGATTTGCAAGAAGACGGTAAATTTAAAATGAATCCGCCGCTTCGTTCAAGTGAGGACCGCCTAGCGCTTATCGAGGGAATTAAGGATGGAACTATCGATATGATAGCCACCGACCACGCCCCCCACAGTGAGGAAGAAAAATCAAAAGATCTTGAAAAAAGTGCTTTCGGTATAGTGGGGATTGAAACCGCTTTCCCAATAATGTATACCAAAATGGTAAAAGAAAAGATAATAACCCTTGAAAGATTAATTGAGCTTTTGGCTATTAATCCCAGAAAGAGGTTTAATATACCGCTTAATAATGATTATACGGTTTGGAATTTAAATGAAAAATTCACTGTTGACCCAAAGGATTTCTTATCAAAAGGCAAGGCAATGCCGTTTGAGGGTATGGAGCTTTATGGCAAATGTTATCTAACGGTTTGCGGCGGAAAGACAGTTTTTAGTAAATAAAATATAATTTGATATATTCAGGAGGCTACTTAAATGGCAAAGAGAACAGATGTTAAAAAAGTATTGATTATTGGCTCAGGTCCTATTGTAATCGGTCAGGCGGCAGAATTTGACTATGCGGGCACACAGGCTTGCTTAGCCCTTAAAGAGGAGGGTTACGAGGTTATCCTTTGCAACTCTAACCCCGCTACCATTATGACCGATACCACC
>CAZIXG010000126.1:0-3773 GCA_964543305.1 uncultured Ruminococcus sp. | reverse complement strand
GCGGCGGCAAACAGTAAAAGACAGCTTTATTCTGTTATATGGTTTGCGGTGGCTATATTCCTTATGTTCATAGTGTTCATTGAGGGACAGAATGTCTGGACTGTTTTACATAATTTTATGTTCCAGATATTCGGTGTTACCGCATATTTTTATCCCTTCCTTTTAGGCGCAGTTGCCGTTATTTTCGCTATGGATAAGGGCACTGCCACAATAGGCGCAAAGGTTACCGAATCGGTAGTGCTTGTTATGCTTATCGGCGCTTGCATTGATATTTTCGGCGCGCATACCGAGGGCGTTACCTTCTTGCAGCACATTTCCGCCGCATTTGAAGCGGGTGTTTCTAAAAGAAACGGCGGCTTCTTAGGTGCGCTTATCGGTCAACCTATATATTTGGCTTTTGGTAAAACAGGCGCCGCTATAACCGTTATTTTACTGATTTTTGTGTTCCTTATGATAATCACAGGAACAACCCTTATAACACTCTTTAAAACCATTTCAAAGCCTGTTAAAGCAGTTTCCGAGCAGGCAGGCAGCGCCTATCAGGCGAGGGCTATGCGTGAAGAGGAAAACGGCGAAAAGAGCGAAAAATCTAACCTTAAAATTATTAAGGGCTTTAATGTTGATATTCCTGTTGATGAGCCTTCAACCAAACGCTCTAAGAAAACCGAGGACCTGGGCGCTAAGCAGAACAAGCTTATTGAAAGCTATTATGATGATGACGACACTGCCAAAAGCGCAGCGCAGTTAAGCGCTATCGAGGATGATGTTGCCGATGTTGATGAGGCACTTGAAACCGCTAGGGAAGAGGCTGAAAAAACGCCCGAAAGAATAACCGTTGACTTTGAGAAGGAAACAAACGAGGTTGCGGCGAGCATATCCGAAAATGCGGATAGCGGGCCTATTTATAAATATCCGCCTATGTACCTTTTGAATGAGATAAACAATGCTGATAGCAAAACCATTGCTGCCGAGCTTGAAAGCACCGCCGAGCGTCTTGTTGAAACACTTAAAAGCTTTGGCGTTGAAACAAGGGTTGTTGATGTGAGCCGCGGCCCCACAGTTACCCGCTATGAGCTGCAGCCGCGAGCAGGCGTTAAGATAAGCAAGATAACAAGCCTTGCAGATGATATAGCTCTTAATCTTGCCACTGCGGGTGTTCGCATTGAAGCACCCATTCCAAATAAGGCGGCAGTGGGTATCGAGGTGCCAAACCGCGCCAGCGCCACAGTTGGTGTTCGTGAAATTATTGAATCCTCCACATTCTCTTCTTCAAAGAGCAAGCTAACCGTATCTTTAGGTAAGGATATCGGCGGTAATGTTATGGTGGCGGATATTGCAAAAATGCCACACGGACTTATCGCAGGTGCCACGGGTTCAGGTAAATCTGTGTGCATTAATTCCTTTATCATAAGCCTTCTTTATAAGGCTTCTCCCGATGAGGTTAAGCTTTTGATGATCGACCCCAAGGTGGTTGAGCTTGGTATCTATAACGGTATTCCGCATCTGCTGGTTCCCGTTGTAACCGATCCACGAAAGGCGGCAGGCGCACTTGGCTGGGCGGTAAGCGAAATGGAAAAGCGCTATCAGATGTTTGCCGACCGCGGTGTTCGTGATATTGAGGGTTATAACAAGCTTGTTGAAACACTTGAAAACGAGCCCGAGGTTAAGAAGCTACCGCGTATCGTTATTATAATCGACGAGCTTGCCGACCTTATGATGACGGCGCCTAAAGAGGTTGAGGATTCCATAAACCGAATTGCGGCCAAGGCAAGAGCGGCAGGTATTCATCTGCTTATAGCAACGCAAAGACCTTCTGTTAATGTTGTTACGGGCGTTATCAAGGCGAATATACCAACCCGTATCGCATTTTCTGTTTCCTCGCATATTGATAGTAGTACCATACTTGACAGCGCGGGAGCCGAAAAACTGCTCGGTCGCGGTGATATGCTCTTTAGCCCGGTGGGCGCTGCGAAGCCTAAAAGAATTCAAGGCTGCTTTGTTAGCGATGAAGAGGTTGAGCGCGTGGTGCAGTTTGTGAAAAACGGTGGCGCCGCTAATTATGACGATAATATTATGGTTGAAATTGAGCGTCAGGCGGCTATTGAAAAGCAGCAGAAAACAGGACTCCCTGAGGATGGCCCCGATGCCGACCCGATGCTTGATGAGGCTATAAGGGTGGTGGTTGAAAGTGGAATGGCTTCAACCTCACTGCTTCAAAGAAAGCTGAAGCTTGGCTATGCAAGAGCCGCAAGAATAGTTGATGAAATGGAAGAACGCGGCGTGGTTGGTCCCTATGAGGGCTCAAAACCGCGAAAGGTGCTTATAACTAAAGAGCAGCTTATGGAGCGCGAGGCAGGCGAGAGCAATTGAGGCGTTACAGTAAACAAAACATCGCAATAACACTCCTTAGCATTATGCTTGCGATTTCCGTTGTTATTATTGCAACAATTGCCTTTATTAACAGAAATAACACCGCTTTATGGCAGGAGCTTTATTCATTATTTGGTGTAGCGGATGAAGTTACTTTGGGTGATGATTACATACGCTTTCTTGATGTAGGTCAGGGGGACTGTGCGTTGCTTTGCAGTAACGGTCAGTCGGCACTTATTGATACCGCTACCTCTGATTTTGGCGATGTGATATGCAAAAAGCTCACTTCGGCTAAAATAGCAGGCCTTGATTTGATCATGCTTTCCCATAATCACGATGACCATTATGGCGGCGCTGAACGCATAACCGAACGCTTTTTAGTGGAGAACCTGATAATCCCCGATATAATAAATACCGATAGAAACACCTCAGATATCAAGGCTGTTATGTCGAATGTTTTGGCCTTTGAGGGCGACTGTTTTACTGCCGTTCAGGGTATGAATTCTAAGATAGGTGATATAAATCTCACCGTGCTCGCATACTTTGCAGATGAAGCAGAGGAAAACAACCGCTCTATAATAGCTATGGCTGAAATTGATGGCTTTAAGTTTCTCTTTACGGGTGATGCCGAGTCCGATGCTGAGGAGCGGCTTTTAAAGGAAAGCTTAAACCTTGACTGCGATGTTTTAAAGGCAGGGCATCACGGCAGTAAGTATTCCACAACCTATGAGTTTTTGGATGCCACAACTCCCGAATATGCGGTTATTTCCTGTGGTGAGGGTAATCAGTATTCACATCCCAATGATGAATTGCTTGACCGACTTAAGGACAGAAATATTAAAATCTACCGCACCGATAAGCAAGGGGATATAACCTTTAATATCGAAAACGGAAATATGACTGTTATAACATCAGAATAAATTTAAACGGACTCAATTTGAGTCCGTTTTTTACTTAGCCGAAAAAGAGGGTAGGTTGCCTAAATTATCATTTTCCTGACCATTTGGGATAGCTTTAAGATACTCGTTATTGCCTCTGTGTGCAATGCCAACACCTGCGATTTGCCCCTGCTTTGCCATCTCCACTGCCCGAGGCTTTTTAACAAATGTTTCATCGGATAATTTATACCCTGTAACCCTGCCGTTTTCCTTAACAAGGCCTACTATGCGCTTGGCATTATTAGATGCTTCAGGAATTTGGTCAAGGGTATTTTTAACAAGCTCATTACCGTCCATTATATCACTCCTTTTTATTTAAGTTTTTGCACAAAATAAGCTGATATACATAGTTTAATGTTTTTTGAATATACTTAATTATAGCCAAAAGTCGCCTAAAAACCGCTCTTTAAGGCTGGTTTAAGTTCAAATGCTTTGGCTAAGGAGGGAGCAGAGTGAAAAAATCAT
>CAZIXG010000125.1:2800-3774 GCA_964543305.1 uncultured Ruminococcus sp. | reverse complement strand
AAAGTCGCAAAAGAATCCAACATCAACGATATTTTAAAGACATTGAAAGAAAAAAGAAATAAACAATAAGACTCTAGTATTGCTTGTTAATAACTACATTCTATGATATACTATAAAAAGCGCGATTCGATTGTGTTTTTGGTTGGCTAAATTAAAATGGAGTAGAATATATCCGCCATACTCCGAAAACTCTGACAAATAAAGGATTTTAAAGGAGATATAGAAAAATATGAAACTAGGTATGGTAGGACTGCCTAATGTTGGCAAGTCAACCCTCTTTAACGCGATAACAAACGCGGGCGCACAGTCGGCTAACTATCCTTTCTGCACAATTGAGCCTAATGTGGGTATGGTAAGCGTGCCCGATAGCAGGCTTGAAAAATTAGCAGAAATTTATAACCCCGATAAATTCACACCAGCAGTTATTGAATTTGTGGATATTGCGGGCCTTGTTAAGGGCGCATCAAAGGGCGAGGGACTGGGCAACAAATTCCTCAGCAACATTCGCGAGGTTGATGCGGTGGTGCATGTTGTGCGTTGCTTTGAAAGCACCGATATTATCCATGTTGATGGCTCTGTGGACCCCGTTCGCGATATTGAAACCATAAATCTTGAGCTTATTCTTTCGGATATGGAGATTGCTCAGCGCCGCCTTGATAAGGCAAGCAAGGCACTCAAGGGCGATAAATCGATGCAGGCAGAGGTTGATTTTCTAAAAAGACTTCTTGCCCACCTTGAAAACGGTATGCCCGCAAGAAGCATCGAAGTAAACAGTGATACCGAGCAGGAGGTGCTTAACACCACCTCTCTGCTTTCAGCAAAGCCCGTTATATACGCTTGCAATATGAGCGAGGATGATTTTAAAGGCGGAATCGAAAATAACCCGAATTTTGCGGCGGTTAAGGCTGTGGCAGAAAAGGAAAATGCCGAGATACTGCCCATTTGCGCCGCAATGGAAGCCGAGCTTGCGAGCC
>CAZIXG010000125.1:0-2790 GCA_964543305.1 uncultured Ruminococcus sp. | reverse complement strand
GAGGATTTAGGTCTTGAGCGTTCGGGACTTGACAGAATGATACAGACCTGCTACAGTCTTTTAGGTCTTATTTCATACCTTACTGCAGGCAAGCCTGAGGTAAGGGCGTGGACTATCGAAAAGGGTACAAAAGCTCCGGCGGCGGCGGGCAAAATTCACAGTGATTTTGAGCGCGGCTTTATAAGGGCTGAGGTTATAGC
The DNA here is from genome assembly GCA_964543305.1 of uncultured Ruminococcus sp. GTDB lineage: Bacteria > Bacillota > Clostridia > Oscillospirales > Acutalibacteraceae > UBA737. The sequence continues at coordinate 2,590 of CAZIXG010000125.1, read as the reverse complement.
ATACGATGACTTTATCGCTTGTGGCGGAAATATGGTTACCGCTAAGGAAAAGGGCCTTGTTCGCAGTGAGGGCAAGGAATATGTTATGAACGATGGCGATATAGTTCTTTTCAGATTTAATGTATAAAGCATAAAAATATCACCCAAAATATTTCGGGTGATATATATGAAGCGGTTAAAATCGGAAATCAAAACCTTTAGTGTGGGTGCTATCGGCTACCCGCTTATTGAGCTTTTATGGCGTGGCAGCACACACTGGTCGATGAGCGTTGCAGGCGGCGCCGCTCTTTGCGGGCTCTCTCGCATTTCAAGGGCTATGAAGGATTCCTGTCTTTTAAAAAAAGCACTTGTCGGCTGCGGCTTTATAACTGCGGTGGAATATGTTTTCGGCCTTATTTTTAACTGCGCTTTAAAAAAGAATGTTTGGGATTACAGCAAAATGCCCCTTAACATAGGCGGGCAGGTGTGTGCGCTTTATTCCTTTTTTTGGTTTATTATAAGCCTTGGCGCTATCCCTATCGCTGATAGAATTAACAAATAATTTCGGAGGTATTTGCTTTGAAATTTTTACGCAGAGCCTGGGCAGAAATTGATATTAATGCCCTTGTGCACAACTTTGAAACAATTAAGAGCGAAGCAGGAAACGCTGCCGTTTGCGCAGTGGTTAAGGCTAACGCCTACGGCCACAAGGCTATTGATGTTTCTTTAGCACTGCAAAAAAACGGTGCGGACTGCTTTGCGGTTTCAAATATAGAAGAGGCAATAGAGCTTCGTGAGGGCGGCATCATAAAGCCGATACTTATTTTAGGGTATACACCGCAAGAGTGTGCGGGCGAGCTTGAAAAATACGATATCACCCAGTGTGTATATTCTTTAGAATATGCTGTTGCTCTTTCGCAAAGTGCCGCTGAAAACGGTGTGAATATAAAAATACATATTAAGCTTGACACAGGTATGGGTAGAATAGGCTTTGACTGCCGAACTGACGCGCTTTGCGGCATCAGCGATGCAATCAAAGCTGCCACTATGCCTAATTTGGAGTTTGACGGTATCTTTACCCATTTTGCGGTATCTGACCGAAATCTCCAAAGTGAGGATGGCTTTACCGATAGACAATATGAGCTTTTCTCAAAGGCAGTAGAGCAATTCAAGGTCGCCGGACTTCAGCCCCGCGTTTGCCATTGCTGTAATTCAGCCGCCACCTTGAACGATGCTGATAAGCATTTTAATATGTGCCGCGCAGGAATTATACTTTACGGACTTACACCTGATTATGAGCTTAACCTTACTCAGAATTTTATCCCTGTTATGACGGTGAAATCGGTGGTATCTCAGGTTAAAACTGTAGATAAGGGCACCACCGTAAGCTATGGCAGAACATATAGTACCTCTGTACCAACAAAAATCGCCACCATCTCCTGCGGCTATGCCGATGGCTATCCAAGGATTTTATCCAACAAGGGCTATGTTATGATAGCGGGTAAAAAAGCGCCTATCGTCGGCAGGGTTTGTATGGACCAGTTTGCCGTTGATGTTACCGATATACCGCAGGTTAAAATGGGTGATGAGGTAATCCTTTTTGGAAAAGAGCTTCCCGTTGAGGAAGTGGCGCGCCTTGCGGGCACAATAAATTATGAAATAGTATGCAGCGTTTCGCCGAGGGTTAAAAGAATAATAAAGTCGGGACAATAATAGGGATATTATTGTCCTTTTTTATAATATAGAGGTGATATTTTGAAAAAGTATATCCTTACCTTAGATGAGGGCACCACAAGCGCCCGCGCAATACTTTTTGATGTTAATGGCAATATTGTTTCCCTTTCTCAAAATGAATTTACCCAGCTTTACCCCGCACCCGGATTTGTTGAGCACGACCCGATAGAAATTTTATCGGCGCAATATTCTGCAGTGACACAGTGCATCATCACAGCAAACATTGATATATCCGAAATCGCGGCTATCGGTATTACAAATCAGCGGGAAACGACTATAGTTTGGGATAAAAACACAGGCGAGCCCGTTTATAACGCCATTGTTTGGCAGTGCAGAAGAACCGCCGATATATGCGAGCAGCTAAAGGCTGACTCTTATGAAGAATATATCGCCAACACCACAGGTCTTAAAATAGATGCATATTTCAGTGCCACCAAGATAAAGTGGATACTGGATAATGTTGATGGCGCGCGCGATAGGGCACAAAAAGGCGAGCTGCTTTTCGGAACGGTTGATACCTGGCTTATGTGGAAGCTATCAGGCGGCAAAATTTTCGCCACCGACCAGACAAATGCCTCCCGCACGATGCTTTATGATATACACCATTTATGCTGGGATAAAAAGATACTCAGTATTCTGGGAATACCTGAGAGTATGCTGCCTGCAGTTCAAAAGAGCGGAAGCTACTATGGAGATGCCGAAATAATGGGCGCTAAAATCCCCATTTGCGGTGTAGCGGGCGACCAGCAGGCGGCGCTTTTCGGACAGCACTGCATAACCTCGGGCGATGTTAAAAACACCTACGGCACAGGCTGCTTCCTTATTATGAACACAGGTAACGCGGCAGTGCAAAGTAAAAGCGGACTTGTTACCACAA
>CAZIXG010000124.1:0-3789 GCA_964543305.1 uncultured Ruminococcus sp. | reverse complement strand
ATACAGTGGTATATATGAATCCTGCATCAGTTGAGCGTTATCATACCGACCTTACAGGCAAGAGCATAAAGTTTTGCCATAATGCCGAATCAGGCGCAAAAATTGACTGCGTAGTCGCTTGGTTTAAAGAAAGCCGCGATAATAACATCGTTTACACTTCCCGAAACGATAAGGAAAATAAAGACATTTATATGGTCGCTTTGCGTGATGATACAGGCGCACTTATCGGGTATTACGAGAAGCACGAATATCGCAATATAGAAACTGAAAAATTGTATAAATTGGAGAAATAAAATTACAAACACAAATTAAACTATGAGGGTGATGACGGAATGCACGATATATGGAATCCGTGGCACGGCTATGTGAAATGTAGTGAGGGCTGTGAGCATCGCTATATGTTTTACCTTGACCGTCTTCGTGCAGACCGCGATGGCTCGGAAATATATAAGACTAAATAGGACTTTAACTTTCCTTTGCAAAAGGACAGAATTGGAAGATATAAGATAAAAAGCGGGAATTTGATTCGTGTTTGTATGTCCTCCAATTTCTTTTTGGAAGAGGCGCATGAGCGGCGTGACAATGCATTGGAGATGATGCATATTCACTCCGATGTGAAGTTCTTCCTTCTCACCAAAGTAGTTATCTTTTTCGAAGTATGTAACCCACTATGACACTTTCAAGCGGCGAAAGTGTCATTTCTTAATTTTATAGAAATTAGTATTGCTCTGTTGACAAAACAGGCGAATAATATTAAAATTGTATAGAACTTTAGTATGTTTAGGATGTGTGGTTATGGTTAAAATTTCACCCTCTGTGCTCACTGCAGATTTTTTGGAGCTTGCGGAGAGCATTAAGCAGTTAGAGGCTGCGGGCGTTGATATGCTTCACCTCGATGTTATGGATGGCAATTTTGTGCCAAACATCTCTTTTGGCAACCCCGTTATAAAATCAATAAAGGCGCATACCAAGCTTCCGCTTGATGTGCACCTTATGATAGATAAGCCTCACAGATATATTGATGAATTTGCAAAGTATGCCGATTATTTAGGCTTCCACTATGAAGCAGGCTCTGATAATGCGGCAACGCTCAAGCGAATCAGAGAGCTCGGTTGCAAATCCTGCATCACAATAAAGCCTTGCACAAAACCTGAGGCAATATTTGATTTGTTGCCACTTTGCGATATGGTGCTTGTGATGTCGGTTGAGCCTGGCTTTGGCGGACAGAAGTTTATGCCTTCAGCCCTCCAAAAGCTTGCCGCTTTAAAGGCAGAATGCGAGCGCCAAGGACTTAAAATAGAGCTTGAGGTCGATGGCGGGATTAATGCCGAAACCGCTCCACTTGCCATAAATGCGGGCGCTACCGTTTTGGTTGCGGGCAATTTCTTGTTTTCGGCAGAAAATATGGGCGAAAAGGTTAAGGAAATTAAGTCGCTTTAAATGCCCTTATAAGCCTAGGAACTGCATCCTTTTGGCAGATGAGCTTGTGATACTCCTGAACCTCGCTGATTTGAATTTTATCTGTTGAGATGCGGCAGTATTCGCTAAGGTGTGGTAATATAGCGCAAAAGCTTCTTTCTGCGCTTACTATAAGCTGATATGTGCCATCATTTGTGTAAAGACGGCTTCCAATAATGCCCACAGGGCTTATATTGGATATACAGTCGGTTAAATCGTTACTGTTTTCAAAAAGTAAGAGATAATCGCGGATATCTATAACCTTTCGAAATCTTTTGCCGCTATACATTCTGGTGAAGTATATAGCGCAGCCGCGGCTTTCGGGCTTCACTTCAATAAGCACGCGCGTGCAGTCGAGAGGTAGCATATCCTCAGGCACGGCAATGCGAAAAAGCATATTTATTGCCATTTTTGAATGCGGTTTTGAATAGTCTATCAAATCATAGCTTCCGAACAATTCTTTGATTTCATCATCAGTGAGGCTGATTTTAATTTTATCTTTATTTATTGTTTCTATATGCATTATCGGCCTCCCAATGTAAAAATGATAACACTTAAGACCTGCTTGTTCAAGCGGGGAAATATGTATAAAAAGCCTTTATCTGTAAACACTGAAACAAAGGGTGTGAAATTATGGCAGATAAAGGAAAACACAGTGCCGCGTGGCATCTATTTATTAAGGCAATGGTTATAACGGCGTGTGTGATTAGCTTAATTTTAATAGGATATTTTACCGCCGGATACCTTTCGGGCGGGCTATAAAAGGAGAAAACAATGGATTATAAATTCTTAAAAAGCGGCACAGATGTTCGCGGTATTGCTTCAAATATCGGTGGAAAGGAAGTCGAGCTTACCGATAAGGCGGTATATGATATAGCGGCGGCATTTGCTGTTTGGTGTGTTAATAAATTTGAAAAGGCTCCTGATGAGCTTAAAATTGCCTTAGGTCACGATTCTCGAATTACCGCAGATAGAATAAGCGGTTGTGTTAAAAACGCTCTCACCGCGGCGGGAATTACCGTTTTTGACTGCGGACTGGCTTCCACTCCCGCAATGTTTATGACCACCGTTGATTTACATACAGATGCCGCAATTCAGATAACCGCAAGCCATCACCCATCCGATAGAAACGGACTTAAGTTTTTCACCCCTGTGGGCGGTCTTGAAGGTAAGGATATATCTGAAATTCTTGATATTGCATCCCGCGAGGAGGAGCTTATCGCCCAAAAAGCGGGAGCAGTTTTACCCACTGATTATATGACAGATTATGCTGCAAGACTTCGCGATATGATAGTGCGCGAGGTAGGAAACGGTGAAAAACCTCTTTCCGGTTATCATATAGTAGTGGATGCGGGCAACGGTGTTGGCGGCTTTTATGCGCATAATGTTTTAGCGCCTTTAGGTGCGGATGTTTCGGGCAGTCAGTTTTTGGAGCCTGACGGTATGTTCCCAAATCACATACCTAATCCTGAGGATAAAACCGCAATGAAAAGCATTTGCGATGCGGTTATTAAAAACGGCGCCGATTTAGGTGTTATTTTTGATACCGATGTGGATAGAGCCGGCTGTGTTGGTGCAGATGGCAAGGAAATTAACCGTAACCGCCTTATAGCCCTCGCGGCATATATAGCCTTGGGCGGTAGAAAAGGCGGCACTATTGTTACCGACTCCGTTACTTCGGATGGCCTTAAAGAATATATTGAGAACAACCTTTCGGGCAAGCATTACCGCTACCGCAGAGGATATAAAAATGTTATTGATAAGGCTGTGGAGCTATGTGAGCAGGGAATAGATTGCCCGCTTGCAATTGAAACCTCAGGTCACGCGGCTTTAAAAGAGAATTACTTCCTTGATGATGGTGCATATCTGATTACCAAAATTATAATCGAGCTTGCAAAGGGTACAGATATCGAAAAGCTTTTAGCACCTCTTAAAATGCCTGCGCGCGAGGCAGAGTATCGCTTTAACATAACTGTTGAGAATTTCAAGGCTTATGGCGAGAATGTTATATCCGCTTTAGAGGATTTTGCAAAGAGCAGAGAGGAATTTATAATCGCAGATGATAATCGCGAGGGAATTCGTGTATCAACGCCCGATGGATGGTTCCTGCTTCGCCTTAGCGTTCACGACCCTGTGATGCCTCTTAATCTTGAAAGCAACACTCAAGATGGTATCCAAAAAATGATAGCGCAGATAAAGCCTTTCTTTGAAGACTTTGATGCTCTCCAAATTCCTGCAGGCTTTTAATTATACTATGAAAAAATAGAATAATATGTGAAAAGGGGCTGTAAAAAAACAGTCTAAAAAATCCGAGGTTCACGGTAATAAGTG
>CAZIXG010000123.1:0-3789 GCA_964543305.1 uncultured Ruminococcus sp. | reverse complement strand
GATTTTATCGCAGTAGCCTGCAAGAGCCTCATCGATAGAGTTATCCACTATCTCATAAACAAGATGGTGGAGACCGCGCTCACCTGTGGAGCCTATGTACATACCCGGTCTTTTTCTTACCGCCTCAAGCCCCTCGAGCACCTGTATCGAGCTTTCATCATACTTTTCTGTCACTTGTAAATTAAGTTCTTCTGACATCAAAATTCTCCTTTTAAAAATAATTACCAATTAGAAATTAGCAATTATTTTTACTTGTTTTTGTTATAGACATAAGAATTTTTATTATTTCTTTACAATCTTTATAAATGCTATCAAAGTGTTCTTCCTAAATATATCCGCTTGTTAAAATTGTTTTGAAAGAATAAATTCCCTTTTTTGAAATTTTAAATATTTATAAAGTTTTATTATTCTGAGATTAAATTTTTTACTTTTATATAAAATTACATTTTCTGTTTTAATAATTATCACCTCAATTTCTAATTGCTAATTGAAAATTACTAATTTTTTAAAGCGAATCTATATATGCTGTTCTTTTTAGCAATGTGTTTGAGGATAGTTGTGAAAGATAAACCCGCATTTCACCTTTTTTTGTGCTTGCCACAACAAAGGATTTTGGAAGCTCATAGCTTGTGGTGATTACTTTTTTTTCCTTTTCCGCTCGGAATAAAAAATCTCTTGTTCTTTTTGAAACAGTGGCATTATCAAGGTCAAAAATGCCTATAATCTCGCTTGTGGGAAGCATTGTGTTGTTGCCTAAATGTATATACATTAAATCACGCTTCCTCCCTTAACCTCGATAATATTGCCATCCTTAAGTCTTTCCACATTAGATGGATCGCAGCAGGTGATAAAGCTCTGCCAGTCGCGAATGTGGTTGAGTATATAATTTTGCCGCGTAACATCCAATTCGCTCATAACATCATCAAGCAAGCAAACAGGGTATTCGCCCGAAATTTCTTTTATTATTTCGGCGCTGCCAAGCTTAAGACTTAACGCCACGCTTCGTTTTTGTCCCTGTGAGCCGTAATTTCTCGCCGATATACCGTTTATCTTAAACTCTATATCATCACGGTGCGGCCCCACCGAGGTAACGCCCGAAAATTTATCCTGCTGCCTTGCTCTTTCAAGCTCTTCTTTTAGTATTTTACCATCTTGGTTTGCGACATACACCGACATAATTTCCTCTTTGCCGCCCGAAATACCTGAATATATCTCAGGAACATACTTATTTATAGTTTCAAGGAAATTTTTGCGGTATTTTATTATTTTACTTCCCATCTCCGCTATCTCGGTTTCAAAAACATCAAGCATAACCGAAAGCGAAGCATCATACCTATAATCCTTAATAATTTGATTTCTCTGCTGCACTGCGCGCATATAGCTGCGAAGTATCTCAATATAATTCGGATATATTTGCCCTATAGAAACATCAAGAAAGCGCCTTCTTTTATCAGGGCCGCTCTCCACCAAAGAAAGGTCACTCGGAGAGAAAACCACCGCATTAAAATTGCCCGCAAGGCGCGAGGGATTATTTAACTTTTTTTCATTTAAATATGCCGTTCTTTTTTCCGAAAAACTCATCTGCGCGGTATTTTCCACACCTGCCGCTATAAAGCTTATTTCTGTTTTAGCACTGCTTTCACCAAATTTTATAAATGATGAATCCTTTGAGCCACGAAAGCTTTTTGCACCTGTGAAAAGCCAGATAGCCTCAAGTATATTGGTTTTTCCCTGCGCGTTTTCGCCGCATATAACATTCATTCCCTTTTGTGGGGAAATCTGTGCCTCGGCAATATTTCTGAAATTTTTAAAGCTTATATTATTTACCAGCATTTTTTATAACAAGTGTGTTACCATCAAGCTGGGCTTTATCCCCAAGCCTTAGCTTTTTGCCGCGCTGGGTGCACACCTGACCGTTCACGGTAACAAGACCTTCAATTATCATCATTTTTGCCATTCCGCCCGTCATCACAAAGCCTGCAAGCTTAAGCGCTTGGTCAAGGCGGATAAATTCTTCTTTTATTGTTAGTTCAGTTATCATTATTTTAACCTCATTGGCATTATAAGGTAGAGAAAATCTCTATTGCTTTCATCTGCCGAGGTGATAGTAACACCTGCATTAGCGCCGTTAAATTTAAAGAGAATATCACCTTGGTCGCACGCCTTAAGTGCATCAAGCAAATATCTGCTGTTAAGACCAATTTCAAAAGGCTCACCCTCTAAGGAGCACTCAAATCTTTCTTTAACTCTTCCAACAGATGTTGCACTGCTTATAATTACCTGATTTTCTGCAAATGCGCAACGGATAGGTGTTGAGAAGGTATCATTAATAAGCAAGGATACACGCTCAACTGTGTTTATAATATCACCGCAGTTCATAACTGTTTTTTGTGTATATTCTGCAGGGATAATCTTTTCAAAGTTAACAAACTCACCCTCAAGCAGACGGGATATAAATATATATCCGCCTATATTAAAGGAAATAAGGCGCGCACCAACTGTTATTTCTACATTTTCTGTGGTTTCATCAATAAGCTTTACAGCCTCACTTAAAGCTCTACCTGAAACGATAAATTCAATTTCTAAGTCCTGCTCGGTCTTTTGTCTTCTTATAGCAAGTCTGTAACCATCAATTGCAACAAGCTGTAATATATTGTTCTTAATTGATATATTAACACCTGTGAGAATTGGTCTTGTTCCCTCTATCTGAGCCACTGCAAAGCGTGTGCCGCGCTCCATATCACACAAAACCTCACCATCAAGCACTATCCTTGTGCCATCCGCAACAGAGGGCATTTCAGGAAAGTCACTCGAAGCCATACCCATAATATCAAAAACGGCTTCTCCGCTTCTTATGTGGCACATAAGTCTTTCATCTGCTTCTATTTCAACCTGTATGCCACCCAGTCTTCTTAAAATATCTGCAAGCAGACGGGCATTTATAACAATATCACCCTCCTCATCGCACTTAGCATAAAGCTCCTTTTTCATTCCCATTTCAAGATTATAAGAAGCAAGAGTGAGTCTTCCCTGCTCGGCAGAGATTAATATACCCTCAAGCACAGGCATAGAGGTTTTAGCGCCTACCACCTTTTGTAGGCGGGATACCGCATCAAGCAGTGCTGCTCTTTCAACTGTGAATTTCATAAATTTTTCCTCCTGAAAAAATTTTTTCTTTTAAAAAAATATATTTATAACAGTAATAATAAGGTAGGTTAAAACGGTGGAAAAGCAATTTAAATACCTATAAAAAGGGAAAATAATATGTTAAAGTTTTTCTTTATAAAATGTTGATAACTTTAATAAATTTTATAAATCGTTAAAAATGTGGATAATTAAAAGTTAATTAACCTTAATTTATGTGGATAACTTTTTATCTGCCACTTTCAAGATTTTTAATTATTTCCTCAACAAGCTCCTTTTCGTATGGCTTGTCCTTTAAAAAATCCTCAATTCTTTTAACATTATAAAGAACTGTTGTATGGTCCTTACCAAAGGCTTCACCGATAGCTTTATAAGAAAGGTCTGTGGTCTCGCGGGAAATATACATAGCAACCTGACGGGCCAACACTAAGGAAGCTGTTTTTCTATTTGAAAGAATATCACTTTCGGAAACATTATAGGTACGAGCAACCTCGGTTATAATTTTTTCTATCTTTATAGGCTCAGGCATTGTTTCAGAAACAATTTGCTTTATAAATTCACCTACAATAGAAATAGTTGGTTGCTTTTTATTAACATCAACAAAAAGCTTTATATTTCTTATAACACCCTCTATCTGGCGGGTAT
>CAZIXG010000122.1:0-3838 GCA_964543305.1 uncultured Ruminococcus sp. | reverse complement strand
GTCAGTTAAATTATCAAAATAGCCCTGAACAAGAACAATAGGTGTACCCTTATCGCCCGAACCGCTTGTAAGGTCGCAAAGTGAACCGATAAGGTCTGTTAAGCGGCGTGGTGTGGTGCCTTGGGATGCCATGCTGCCCACAAGGTCATCATCCTTTTTACGAATTGCAGCCTCAATTGCATTCTTTAATTCCTCACCCGAAAGGTCAGCAAAGTCATTATCTGCAAGATATTTAAGCTTTAATTCATTAGGTGTACCCTCTAAGCCCTTAGTGTAAGCGGGAGAAACAACAGGGTCAGCCAATTCCCAAATCTTTCCTACGGGGTCCTTAAACGCGCCGTCGCCATAAACCATAACCTCAATATGCTTTCCGGAGCGCTCAAGCAAGCCTTTTTGAATGTTGTTAACAACATCAAAGCATTCCTGCGGGAAAAGCTTTACCATATCCTCAGTAGACTTATTGGAGCCTAAAAGACCATATTTCTCGTTGTAACCACTACCATTTACAGGTTGTGTTAAAATTTCATCTAAACCAATCACACACTTAGCACCTGCCGCTTTTAATATGCGCTTGGTGCGAGCGCGACTGTGAATATCACAGTTAAGCACGCAGTCAGTGTACTGCAGAATAACACGCGGGTCATTAGCAAGTACTATCTCGGCCTCAGCACCGCAGGAACGGATTAAATCACCATAATACTGAACATAATCAACATTGGTGAATGGATGGGGATTCATACCGAAAAGCTCGCGGTATTTTTCCTCACTTAAAACATCACTGTAAGGATTAACACCTGCTTCATCAAGCTGGTCAAGTGAAACTAAATGATTACCCACTTCATCGCTTGGATAATTGAGCATCAAAACAATTTTTTTAACGCCCATTGCTATACCGCGCAAGCAAATTGCAAAACGGTTGCGGCTGAGAATCGGGAAAATAACACCGATGGTTTCGCCGCCTAGCTTTGCCTTAACATCTTCGGCTATCGCATCAACAGATGCATAGTTACCCTGAGCACGCGCAACAACAGATTCTGTTACCGCCACTACATCGCGGTCACGAAGCTCAAAGCCTTCAACCTCAGCTGCTTCAACAACACTATCAACAACTATACGAGCAATATCATCGCCTTCACGAATAATCGGGCAACGAACGCCTCTTGAAACTGTACCGATTCTTCTTGCCATAAAAAAATCCCTCCAGATTATTGACTTTTCCGTCACATATATTATAATACAATTATAATCATTAGTAAAATAGATATTTCTTACCATAGTGATAAGGAGCGCTTATATGAAAACAAAGCTTGATTATTATAGAATTTTTTATGAAACTGCGCGTCACGCCTCTTTCTCAACGGCCGCCAGCCACCTATATATATCACAGTCCGCCATCTCGCAGTGCATTCGTCAGCTTGAAAAGGATTTAAACACTCAGCTGTTTATTCGCTCAAGGCGTGGTGTAACACTTACGAAAGAGGGCCTTCTTTTATTCCAAAAGGTTGAAAACGCTATGCAAGCTATCGAGCAAGGCGAAACACTGCTCGCAAGACTGCACCACCTTGATAGCGGCTCGCTGACTATTGCCGCAGGCGATACAATCACAAGCCATTACCTACTTCCATATCTTGAGCAATTTCACGCGCTTTATCCAGGCGTTCGCATAGAAATGGCAAATTCTTATTCATATCAGATGCTTCAGCTTGTAAAGGAAGGCAAATCAGAGCTTGCATTTGTTAACCTGCCAGTTAATGATGAGGAATTGTGCATTGAGCCCTGCCTTGAAATCCACGATATTTTTGTCTGCGGGCCAGAATATGATGCAAAGCCAAGCTATTCTTGGGAAGAAATTGCAGCAGAGCCTCTTATACTTCTCGAAACAAATTCATCATCGCGCCGTTATCTTGATAATCAGTTTAAGGCAAAACACATTCCTTTAAAGCCGCAAATTGAAATTGCGGCACATGAGCTGCTAATAAGATTTGCTTCTATTCATCTAGGTGTTTCCTGTGTGGTTGAGGAGTTTTCAAAGGAAGGTCTTGAAAAAGGAATTATCCGCAAACTGAAACTAAATCCCCCTCTGCCTGCTCGCAATATTGGTTGCGCATATCTGCGCCACAACCCACTTTCCCTACCCGCACAGGCATTTTTGAAGCTAATACAAAATACAAAAAAGCCGTGAATTTCACGGCTTTTTAATATTCAAATATGTATTATATAAGGCAAATATTCCATAACATCAACATATAAAACATCGTTTTTGTTTCTTCAACGCGCCACAACAATGGTTTAAATTTCTTAATTACAAGAAATATCCTCATATAACGCATTTCTCATTTCGGACTGAATTGCAACATCCCATTTACGAATATGCTGAAAATATGTAAGTGATATTTTATTCTCAGTGTCAACCATCGAAAACGCGCCTGCTGCACCATCCCATCCAAATTCTCCCAATGGGCTTAAAGAACCGCTTTTTTCTTTATCTATATGTGTTCGAACACCAAGACCGTAGCCATAGCCCGGTCTTAATTGGAAAAAGTCCTCACTCTGCATACCCGTTAAATGGTTAGTTCCCATAAGCTTAACAGTTTCCTCGCTGAGAATTCTATTGCCTGTATTACCCATACCGCCACACGCAAGTGCATCAAGAAAAACAGCGTAATCCTCCGTACAGGAAACAAGTCCTGCACCGCCGCTTTGGTATTCATCAGTGAGATTATACGGGCACGAAAGGGGCGTTTTTTTGGGGTTGTCTTCTTCATCGCGCACATAAAGTGCCGCCATCCTTGCAAGCCTTTCCTCATCCTTGGGAATTCCGAAAAATGTATCCTTCATACCTAACGGCTCAAAAATATTTTCTTGCATATAATCCCCAAGCTTTTTGCCTGACCAGATTTCTATCAAAGCACCCAAAACATCGTGGCAAAGGCTGTATCTAAAACGGGTTCCCGGCTCAAAGCCCAAAAACTTTTCGCTCATAGCACCAACCAAATCGCGTGTGCTCTTCTTACCCTGAGCCTTGGCCTTGCTTATAGCATCATCATCAAGGGCATAATCAAAACCTCCGCTCATGGTGAACAGGTCCTTTATTGTAATGGGGTTGTGTGCGTAACCGCCGTTGATGTTTTTAACCGCCTCGCCCGAAGCCATACCCGTGGTTATATTGGCGGCATTTGCTGTGTTAAGCTCGTTGGCGGCAATCTTCATTTTGCTGAATTCGGGCATATAATCAGAAAGCCGGTCACTAAGCTTATATTTTCCCTTTTCCAAAAGTTGCAACGCCGAAGTGCAAGTAAGCATTTTCGTCATAGAGAAAATAAGATAAAGCTCATCGCCATCTAACTTTATGTTTTTTTCAATATCGTTCATACCGGCAGTATATCTGAAAACCATTTTATGATCCTTGTAAACAACACAGTCAACACACGGTGTCTTATAATAATCAAGTATTCTGTCCATACACTTTTTCAAATTCAAAAAATCCATATAAAAACACCTTTCTTGTAAAAGTATACTGTCTTGATTTTAACACACCGCCGTATAAAAGTAAAGAATCGGCTTTGCCTTTTTCTGTATTTCTCTGCATTAATAAAACGATAGTTTTGGCTATATTTGAATCCAGAACTCGCAAATGGAATATAGGGGGTTTTATAATTTTTTAGGATAATATTTTCCATCCTTGTATTCAAAATCTTCCTCTAAAACCTTATAATACTTTGCATTAAAACACTTTAAAATTATATTTTTCTTTTTCATCTTTTTTACAAGAAGATAAAACTTATCTCCGTGTTTTGAAAAGTTAACAGCGCTATAATCACAAGATGGTTTTCCGGTT
>CAZIXG010000121.1:302-3857 GCA_964543305.1 uncultured Ruminococcus sp. | reverse complement strand
CTTTGGCTAAGGAGTGAATATTTTATGCATATACTTTTCGCAGGCGGTGGAACGGCAGGTCATATTAATCCTGCGCTCGCAGTTGCAGGCTATATAAGGGAAAAGCATCCAACGGCGCATATCAGCTATATCGGCACTCCCGATAAATTAGAGGCTAAGCTTGTGCCGGAAAAAGGATATAATTTCCGCACAATATCAGTGGCAGGCTTTCAGCGCAAGCTAACTGTAAAAAATATCGGTAGAAATATATCTGCCGTTGGTAAAATGTTTACTTCTTCGATAAATTCGAGAAAGATTTTAAAAGAACTTCAGCCTGATGTGGTTGTGGGTACAGGTGGCTATGTGAGTGGTCCTGTGCTCAGAGAGGCGGCAAAGCTTGGAATAAAGACTGCCATTCATGATCAAAATGCATTCCCTGGTGTCACCACAAAAATGCTTTCAAATCTCGTGGATGCAGTTATGCTTGCAATGCCGGAGGCTGAAAAGCACTTAAACCTTAATAAAAAACCGATAATTACAGGTAACCCTGTTCGTCAAGAGCTGCTTAGCATAAGCCGCCAGCAGGCAAGGGAAGCACTTGGCCTTGACAACAGACCCTTGATTCTTTCCTTCGGTGGCTCTTTAGGTGCTCGCCGCATAAATGAAGCAGTTGAGGAGCTTATTAAATGGCATAACGGCAGCGGCAAGTTTTATCATATCCATGGTACAGGCAAATCGGGTTACGAAACAATGCTGGCTCACTTAAAGGATGATGGCATTGAGTTATCTCAGGAAATAGATATCCGCGAGTATATAAAGGATATGGATGCTTGTATGGCGGCGGCAGACCTTATTATATGCCGCGCGGGCGCTATAACGCTAAGTGAGCTGCAGTGTTGCGGCAAGCCCGCTATACTTATTCCGTCACCCTATGTTGCAGAAAATCATCAGTTCCATAATGCTATGACACTTAAGCGTTGCGGTGCTGCTGAAATCATTGAGGAAAAGGATTTAAACGGCCGCACTCTTATTGAGATGGTAGAAAATCTTATTGAAAATAGGCCAAAGCTTGAAGATATGTCTCAAGCGGCGCTAAAAAGCGCTATCGCCGATGCTAACGAGCGCATATACGAGGTTATAATGCAGCTTTATAGCGGAGCATAAATAATCATATTTCACTAAAAATAGCAAATTCCCAAATTCCACATAATATGAAATTGAGTGATAATTTCTGTGTGGGAGGCAGGGAAAATGTCGAAAATAATTATTAATGGCGGAAATCGGCTTTCGGGCGAGGTTAATATACACGGCGCAAAAAACAGTGTTTTACCAATTCTTGCGGCAACTGTGCTATGCTCGGGTGAGAGTGTGATACATAATTGCCCAAGGCTTTCCGATGTTGATGCCTCTGTTAAGATATTAAAGCATCTCGGTTGCAAATGCACTTTTGAAGAAGGTGCGGTTGTTGTAAATTCCACCTCGGTGGGATGTAGCCGCATTCCCGATGAGCTTATGCGTGAAATGCGTTCTTCTGTGATGTTCTTAGGCGCAATTCTTGGCAGATGCGGTAGCGCCGTTATCAGTAGTCCCGGCGGATGCGAATTAGGTCCTCGACCTATTGACCTACACATATCGGCACTTAAAAAGCTGGGGGCTTCGGTTCGTGAGGACCACGGCTTGATAGAGTTTGATGTGGGAGAAGGGCTTAAAGGATGTGATATAAATCTATCCTTTCCAAGCGTTGGCGCCACAGAAAATATTATTTTAGCGGCGGCAACTGCTGATGGTGTTACAACCGTTCATAATGCCGCAAAGGAGCCTGAAATCAGCGACCTTGCGGATTTCCTTAATAGCTGCGGCGCAAGGATTTACGGTTGTGGTTCTGATACCCTTGTTATTCACGGTGTTAGTACTCTGGGCGGCACCGAGCATACAGTTATTCCTGATAGAATTGCAGCCGCCACATATATGGCGGCAGCGGCAGTAACACGCGGAAATATAACCTTAAATAATATTATGCCGTCGCATTTAGTGGCGGTAAATGCGGTATTTGAGGAAGCGGGCTGCAGTATCCAACCGGTAGCGGGCGGGCTAAAGCTTAAAGCACCTCAAAGACTTTCACGGGTGCCAACTGTAAGAACTATGGTTTACCCAGGCTTTCCCACCGATGCAGGACCTCTTATTCTGGCAATGCTATCTATAGCCGCGGGAACATCGGTGTTTGTTGAAAATATATTTGAAAACCGTTTTCGATATATTGATGAGCTTAAGCGCTTCGGCGCTAAAATTAAAACAGAGGGTAAGGTTGCTATAGTTGAAGGTGTAAACTGTCTATCCGCCGCCCCTTGTGAATGCACAGATCTTCGCGGCGGCGCGGCGTTGGTGGTTGCAGCACTTGCCGCTGGCGGCACCACCCAAATAGATAAAATTTATCATATAAAAAGGGGATATGAGGATATATCCCAAAGATTATCTGCTCTTGGTGCAGATATTTGTGAGGAATAAAAAGAAAAGGAGAGACTTATGAACGAGGATGTTGAAAAGCGCAGAGCAATGCGGCGCCGGCAGATACGCCGCAGGCGTTTGATTATAGGTTTTATCTTTTTTCTGATTGTTGCGGTTATAGCTTTTGCTATTATGTGCTTCACAGTGCTTTTCCCGATAAAGAATATAACTGTTAGCGGCAGTGAAATATACACAAAAAAAGAGATTAAGGAAGCTTGCCAAATTAAACTCGGCGATAATCTTTTTGCGGTATCTCAGTCCAAAACGCAAGCGGCTCTCCAAAAAAATCTTCCATATATAGATGAAGTTGAGATTAAAAGAGATTTGCCCGATACTTTAATACTTGCCGTAACAGATGCAGTTGAATATGCGTGTTATAATGTAGAAGGTAAGTATTTTGTTGTAAGTGATAAGGGTAATATTTTAGCAGAGTATGATGAAAAGCCTGAAAATGTCTTTGAAATTATCGCAAACGGTGTTAATTGCGAAGTTGGCACCAAGGTGCAATATGAAAACGAGGGCGACGACGAGCTTATAAATATAATAATTGATAACCTTAATTTGCAGGGAATAAGTATTAACTCGGTTGATGTTACCAATAGCTTAAAAATTACTGTTCGTGTGGAAAACAGATTCGATGTAAATCTTGGTACAAACGAAAATATAGACAAGAAAATTGCCCATTTAAAGGGTATGATAGAAAGCATCGGAGATAGAAGCGGCAGTATAAATTTAGAGCAATGGACACGCGAAAACAGTCAGGGAAGCTTTGTAGCCGAGAAAAAATAAAAAAATATTACAAAACTGTAATAAAAGTATTGAAATTTGAAATAAACTATGTTAATATTTATTTGTATTATATTGCGTAGTTCTATAATTAAGTATAAAGATGGAGGAATTTTAAAATGCCATTCGAAGTTGCAGACGAAATGGAAAATGTAGTTCAGATAAAGGTTGTCGGTGTGGGAGGCGGCGGCGGAAATGCCGTTAACCGTATGGTTGCAGCAGGCGTTCGCGGTGTTGAATTTATTGCCATTAACACCGATAAAGCAGCTCTCTTCCTTTCAAAGG
>CAZIXG010000121.1:0-292 GCA_964543305.1 uncultured Ruminococcus sp. | reverse complement strand
GCTGACCAGAAGATTCAGATAGGTGAAAAGTCTTCAGCAGGTATGGGTGCAGGCGGTAATCCTGAGAATGGTCGCGCTGCTGCTGAGGAGTCTCGCGATGAAATCGCTGCGGTTCTCCGCAGTGCAGATATGATATTTATAACCGCAGGTATGGGCGGCGGCACAGGTACTGGTGCTGCTCCTGTAGTAGCGGCTATTGCCAAGGAGCTTGGTATCCTTACTGTTGGTATCGTAACAAAGCCCTTCGCATTTGAAGGTAAGAAGCGTATGGCTCAGGCTGAGGCTGGTATCG
>CAZIXG010000120.1:0-3927 GCA_964543305.1 uncultured Ruminococcus sp. | reverse complement strand
CATCGGGAGCGGCGCTTGCGGAAAGCCGCACGCGGGATGCCGCCTCGTCGATAAGGTCGATAGCCTTATCGGGAAGAAAGCGGTCATTGATATATCTTGAAGAAAGCTTCACAGCGGCATCAATTGCCTCATCGGTGATTACCACCTTATGGTGTGCCTCGTATTTATCCTTAAGTCCTTTCAAAATTAGAACTGCATCATCCTCATTAGGCTCTGCCACATTCACCGTCTGGAAGCGGCGCTCTAAGGCAGAATCCTTTTCTATATTCTTGCGATATTCATTAATAGTGGTAGCACCTATAAGCTGAAAGTCGCCCCTTGCGAGGGATGGCTTTAATATATTTGCCGCATCGGTTGAGCCCTCAGCAGAGCCTGCGCCGATTATGGTATGAATTTCATCAATAAACAGGATTATATCCTTTGATTTTATAACCTCATCTACCACCAACTTAATTCGTTCTTCAAAGTCACCGCGGTATTTTGTACCCGCAACCATACCTGTAAGGTCGAGGGTGAAAACCTTCTTATCAAGTAAAATTTCGGGGACATCACCATTCACAATTTTTTGAGCAAGCCCCTCCACGATGGCTGTTTTTCCAACACCCGGCTCGCCTATAAGGCAGGGGTTGTTTTTAGTTCTGCGGCAAAGTATCTGAATAACTCGCTCAATCTCCTCGCTTCTGCCGATAACAGGGTCCATCTTGCCCTTTTGAGCTTCAGCAGTAAGGTCTCTGCCGTATTTTTCAAGTGTTTTGTGGGTTTTAGACTTTGGCGCATCTGATGACTGTAGCTTTGCGTCATTCATATCCTGAAGTTGAATGCCCGATGCCTGAAGCGCTTCGTTTGTGAGTGCTTCCACATCTACTCCTAACTCCTTTATAAATTTAATAGCAAAATTATCACGCTCGCTTAAAATTCCTATAAGCAGATGCTCTGTGCCAACATATTTTTTGCCCATATTATTGCAGCCCGACATTGCCACCTCAATAACCCGCTTAGCACGTGGAGTGAAGTAATCGGGTGAAAGCCTTGTGGGTGTTCCGCTGCCGATGCTGTTTCTCATTAATTCCTCAAAATTTTCAGCGGTAACTCCGTTACGGTTAAGCACCGCTGCGGCAACTCCGCTGCCAACGCGAAGCAACCCCAAAAGCAGATGCTCACTGCCAACATAGGTGTGGCCCATCTGAGATGCCGAATTTATCGCCTGATTTAAAGCCTCATTTGCTTTTTCGGTGAAACCTGTGAAATTATATTTCAAATATAAAACCTCCTATAGGGTAGAGCAAATAATCCGAACTCGTTTTGAAAAGGCGGATTTTTGCTCATACTTTGTTAAAATACTCGTTAATCCGTCAGGATTAACTGCGTTTTGTGCCTTGTCTGAACGAAAATTCGCTCTTTTTAAAATCTACGACCTCAAAGAGAGGAAATTTTGAGTGATTTTTATTCAATACAGGCGCAGTAAGGCTGACGCCTTACAAGAATGGATTGGGTAAAAAGCGCCGAAATAAGCCACTTTGAGGCGAGTTCGGATTGTTTGCTCTACCCTATTTGAGCGATTTTCTGATTATATTCGCCCTGTATATATCGCGCTCATCCGGTTGCATTGTGCCGAATTTGCGCATAAGCATAAAGGGCTGACCTTCTATTATTAATTTTATGGGTGATACCGAAAGTTCAATTATACCAAGACTTACACCGAGTTTAATTTCGCTTAAATGCTCCATCATTTCCGCGCTTGAAAGTATTCTTGCGTTTTTTAGTATGCCCATAGCTCGCATACAGATATCCTCTACCTTGAGGCGGTTTATCTGCCCGCGGGAATTTCGTTCCTTATCAACTAACTGCATAGTGATAATTTTAAGATTATCAATAGCATTCTTTTCACTGATGCCAAGCGTTATCTGATTTGATATTTGATAAAGCGAAGCCGCCGCCTTTGAGCCCTCACCGTACATACCGCGAACTGTAAAGCCGATTTTGTTTACAGACTCTGCCAGACCTGCCATTTCGCCGCCGCTTTCCACCATAGGCAGATGCAGCATCACAGATGCGCGAAGCCCTGTGCCTAAATTAGTTGGGCACTCTGTAAGGAAGCCGAGCCTATCATCAAATGCCAAATCAAGGCTACCGCACAGCAATGAATCGATGCTTTCGGCTATATCATAAGCCTTTTCAAGCTGAAGCCCCGCAAGAATCACCTGAATTCTTATGTGGTCCTCCTCGCCTACCATAATAGATATGCTCTCATCCTCTGAAATAATTATAGACCTATTTTCGCAGTTCGATGCAAATTCGCGGCTTATAATATGGCGCTCCACCATAGCATATCGCTCATTCTCGGGTATATCCTTCATAAGGATAAATTTCAACGATTTTGCATACGGCGTGTTGCTATTAAGTATAGCCCCTCTCACCGCCTCATTAACCTCATCTAACTGCTTGGAGGTCATTTTTGAGGGGAACGGTATGCCGTTTAAATTACGCGCAAGACGAATTCTTGTGCTCACAACAATATCGTCGTCAGGCGCTTTTTGGTTATACCAACAACTCATTTTTGTTCCTCCTCAATTCTTTTAATTTTATCTCGCACTATTGCCGCTTCCTCATAATTTTCCTCTCGGACAAGCTGAGCAAGCTTTAGTCGTAGCGACTCCACGGTATCCTCGTTAGGCTTTACCGCTAAGGGCGCGCGGTTTGGAATTTTACCCGCGTGCTTGGTGCTGCCGTGCACCCTTTTAAGGTAAGGCAGAAGCTCATCATAAAAGGTTTTATAGCATTCGGGGCAACCGACCTTTCCGCTTTCGGCAATATCAGAAAATGTGGAGCCACAGCAATTGCAGCGGGTAGCGGCAGTTTGTGCATCCATCGCCAAAACATCACCAAACATTGAAGCAAGAAGTCCTGTAAGGCTACCTGACATATTCCCATATCCCTCGCTGGCGGCGCAATATCCACAAAGGTTCTTTTCCATTACTACTCCATTCACAACCGAGCGTATATGAGTGGTGGCGTTATTTTTAGCACATTTTTCACACAGCATAAAATCATATCCTTTCTAAATCTGAACAAGAAGCATTTCTTTAAGTATTGCAGCGCGCAGACTATCCTGTAGCGTTATTGGCACCGCGCGCATAACATTGTTAGAAATTGCGGCATACATAAGCTTCGCTCTCGGTGCATCTACGAGCCCCGACTGAAGGCAGTTTTCAATAACGATCCGCGCGCTCATTCTATCAATGCTATCCCCTATTGAATTGATGATATGCATAATTGCCGAGGAGTGCTTCATAACAACTCGGCTTATACGGATATATCCTCCGCCACCACGACGACTTTCGATTATATAACCATGCTCGGGCGTAAAACGCGAGGATAAAACATAGTTTATCTGGCTTGGGGCACAGCCGATATCATTAGCAAACTCATTGCGCTGAATTTCGGCGGTATTCTCCTGTGACTCATTAAGCATTCTTAAAATCTCTGCAGTTATTAAATCGCTGATTTTCATATCATCACCCTTTTTGACCTTTCCTGACTTTAATTATACACGAAAGTCAGGAAAAGTCAACACATTGTTAAAAATATTTTTTATGTAACACATTATTTGAATGCAGCATAGTATGTGATGAAAGACAAAAAGGAGGTCTTGTTAATATGTGTAATAACGGTTTTGGTGGAAATTGTACTTGGATAATCATCCTTATCCTCTTAATCACCTGCTGCTGCGGCAACAATGACGGTTGCGGCAACAACAACGGCTGCGGCTGCTAATCGGCCTAATCCATACAATTTCTTAAAAAGATATACCGCCCCTTTAAAGGGGCGGTATATCTTTTGCATTGTCCGAGACAAAGTTAACCCCCTGTAGAACAGGGGGCAAAAAAATAGCTTTTAGCGAGGAGTAGAGTAGACAAGAAAAAAGCT
>CAZIXG010000119.1:2701-3945 GCA_964543305.1 uncultured Ruminococcus sp. | reverse complement strand
GGGAAGACCGTGGGTATCCCAGCCTGCCTTTCTCGGCACCATACAACCCTTCATTGTGCGGTAACGCGGAATCATATCCTTGATAACGCGGGTGAGCACATGACCTATATGCGGCTTACCGTTAGCTGTGGGGGGGCCATCATAAAACACATATGGCTCGCCCTTAGCTCTGGAATCAATACTTTTTTCGAATATCTTGTTTTCCTCCCAGAACTTTTCAATTTTCTTTTCCTGCTCCACAAAATTGACATTTGGTGAAATGCTTTCGTACATTACAATATACTCCTTTATCAGCAAAAAATCCCCGCCCTTAATAGGACGAGGAGTGAAATAACCTCGGTGTAACCACCTATTAGAACGGACCGACATCCGCGCTCCCTTTAACGGTGAAGCAACCGGCAAATGCTAATGGGTGTTTCCACCTTTCACACCGCAGCTCAGAAGTGATATTCACGCGTTTCACACCGCCGACCTCACACCACCGCCGACTCGCTTTTGATGCATATAAAAACCGCTACTGTCTTCATCACAGCCTTTTACCGATTAATATTATCATAAAATACTTTAAAAATCAAGATTAAAAAAGGATTTTACGGAAAAAATAGGTAGAAAGGAGAGTAATGCTTTATGAAAAAAAGAACAGTAGTGAAAATAGTATCCTTTATGGCTGCTGCTATATTGGCGGTGGGCGGTATGTATATAAGCGAAAAAAACAAAAACACAACATATTTGCGCTATATTGAAAATCAGTATTCCGAAGCGATGAATCAGCTTAATTCAAGCCTTAATGACATATCGATAACGCTTGATAAAACTCTGTATGTTTCTTCAGCAAAGCAGATAAGCTCCTTTGCCGCTAAGCTTTTCAGTGAGGCTGAGCTTGCCAAAAACGCCCTTTCTAAGCTACCTGCAGGCGAAAACGGACTTTCCTGCGGTTATCGCTTTTTATCTCAGGTGGGAAACTATGCTCTTTCGGTTTCAAAAAGCGTGATTTCGGGGAATGAGGTCACCTCTGACCAGCGCGATGAGCTTAAGATGCTTAGTGATACGGCAAAAACGGTATCTCAGGTGATAAACGATTCGAATATTAGCTTTAATAATGCGCAGTATTGGGCGGATACAGTTGAAGGTCAGCTTGAAGCTTCCGTAAATTCCGATAGCCTTGCAAATTCCCTAACCGAGCTTGAAGAGGATATATCCGATTATCCAAACCTCATTTATGACGGACCATATTCCGATCACAT
>CAZIXG010000119.1:1247-2691 GCA_964543305.1 uncultured Ruminococcus sp. | reverse complement strand
GATGCTAAAGGATGCTCCCGAATGCTCACAAGCTGAGGCACTTGAAAAGGCGAAAAAGGTGCTCGGCGGCGCTGATTTACAGTATGAGGATATGCAAAACGGCAAGATAGAAGCCTATCGCTTTGTGGGTGAAATTGCCGCTATAACAGTGAGCAAAAAGGGCGGTTATATCGTGTATATGCGCAAAAACAGAACGGTGGGGGATACACTTCTTTCCTATGACCAAGCCCTCACTAAGGCGCGTAAATTCTTAGAAAATTTGGATGTTAGCAATATGGTGGACACCTATTATTATACCGATAGCGGCGTATGCGTTATAAACTTTGCATTTCTCGATGGTCAAACGATATGCTATACCGACCTTATAAAGGTGGGTGTTGCTATGGATACAGGGGAGATAATGCTTCTTGAAACCGCAGGCTTTCTCACGAATCATACCGAGCGCGCCTTCGAAATCCCAACAAATACTGCCGAGGAGGCGCAAACTATGGTGAGCGGTGATTTACAGGTTGAAAAAACTGCTATCACGCTTATTCCAACCAATGGCGGCGGCGAGGTGCGGTGCTATGAGTTTTTATGCCGCACCGAAACGGGCGAGGAAATCTTAGTTTATATAAATGTTAAAACACTTGAAGATGAGCAGATTTATATCCTGCTTAAAACCGATGGCGGCACACTTGTAAAATGACGGGTTTTATGGTATATTTGTTTATATCTTAGGGTGTCAGGTGTGAAAAATATGCCGTTAGTTGAAAAGGTGAAACATATTTATGAGCCAAATCCGCTTGCTTGTGGGCAGGCGGTGCTTGCTATGCTTTCAGGTCTAAATGTGGAGGAAATTTTCACACTTGTGGGCACCGAGCGGGAAACCTCACTAAAGGATATGAAAAATGCTTTAAAAGCTCTTCAAATAGGCTTTAAAGAAAATAGGGTAGAGGTGAATAATAAGCAGAATTTACCAAGTGTTGCCATACTAAGCCTTGAAACACCTAAATGCTGGCATTGGTCGCTTTATTTCGAGGGTAAATTTTATGACCCTGAATACGGTGTGTGTGATGTTTTTCCACCATCTAACCGAAGATATTTTTGGGAAATATACCGCTAAAGAAAATAATTTCTTGAAATATTATCCATAAGGGTTTATTATTTAATTAGAAAAAATTTTTGAGGTGCGTTATGGCTATTGTTAAATTTATAAAGCTTAATGAAGATGCAATTGTTCCAACCTATGGCTCCGAGTGTGCTGCAGGTGCTGACCTTTATGCTCTGCCCACAGGAGATAGCATCACAATTAATTCAGGCGATACCGTTTTAATTCACACAGGTATCGCTATGCAGATTCCCGATGGCTTTGCGGGTATGATTTTTGCCCGTAGCGGCATTGCATCAAAGCGTGGCTTGGCTCCCGGCTAAAAAGGGGGGGGTTTTGGTTGCGACCTTCCGC
>CAZIXG010000119.1:0-1237 GCA_964543305.1 uncultured Ruminococcus sp. | reverse complement strand
TCGATAGCGACTATCGCGGTGAAATAATGGTGGCACTTCATAATCACTCTAATATCGCTCAGGAAATAGCAAGCGGCGAGCGTATAGCCCAGCTTGTGATAATGCCATATTTAAAGGCGGATTTTATTGAAGCGGAAACCTTGGAAGAAACCGAGCGCGCGGCGGGCGGCTTCGGCTCAACAGGTACAAAATAGGTTGGTGTTGAGTATGGAAAAATATGCATGGAAAGCAACTGTTAAAGAGGGCTCGATTGAAGAGTATATCCGCCGCCACGATAATCTTCCTGATGATATGAAGCAGGTTTTAAAGCAGGCAGGTATCTGCAATTACACGATTTGGAATGTAGGTAACGAGCTTTTTGGATATTATGAATGCGAAAAAGGTGCGCAATATGCAGCAAAGGTGCAGAATGAAAGCGAAGTTGTTAAAAAATGGGATGAATATATGGCAGATATCCTTATCATGGAAAAGGATCCCGTAACAGGCGCACAACCGCTGCTTAAAAAAGTATTTACACTTGACTGATAAAAACGGCTGGAAAATCCAGCCGTTTTTGATTATTATATATAAAATATAGCAATACTATATCAAGGAATAATATTTACTTGACAATGGGTGTGGTTTGAAGTTAAAATAAACAAGATATTAAATTGGGGAATTATTGTTTCCGTTTGACTTTTTAACTCTGCGTTGGAAGGATGCAGATTACATACATACACTGTTTTTAAAGGAGAAAAATTATTTATGAATGAAAATAAAAATAAAAAACCGCGTTCAAACTCTGCAAGTGCGGGCAAGAGCAACAAGCCCTCGAAATCTAAGAGTGCTGTGCAAAGCGTGGTGAGTGGCTCAGCCCCTGCAAAGCAGCGTTCTCAGAGCAAGAATTATTCTTCAAAGAATAACAAACCCTCTGCTCAAAAGACCAATAAAAAACCGCAAAGTGCAAAATCTGCGCCTGCTAAAAGCTCAAAGCCCCGCAAGGCAGAAAGCAATCCTGTTAAAATTATACCGTTGGGCGGTCTTGGCGAAATCGGTAAGAATATCACTCTTTATGAGTATGATGGTGATATGCTGCTGGTTGACTGCGGTATGAGCTTCCCTGATGAGGATACACCCGGTATAGACATTGTTATTCCTGATTTTTCATTTATAATTGAAAACAAGGATAAGATTAAGGGATTGGTTGTAACCCACGGTCATGAGGACCATATCGGCGCAATACCGTATCTTCTTCGCA
>CAZIXG010000118.1:0-4001 GCA_964543305.1 uncultured Ruminococcus sp. | reverse complement strand
TTTGGAGTAGTACTCAAGTGGTGACGAGGCGCCCCTGCTAAGGGCGTAGGTCGGGCAACCGGCGCGAGAGTTCAAATCTCTCCTACTCCGCCAAATAAAGAAGCACACCTTTTGGTGTGCTTCTTTATTTCTGTATTTATGTGGAGAGATTTGAAAAGCACGGTTTGCCAAAGGCAAATTTCGGTCTTCCAGTGGACGACCGAAAAGTGCGGGTGCGTGTCGGTGACGGCAGTCGCCGAGCAAATCTCTCCTACTCCGCCAAAAATAAGACAGTCTTCTAACTGTCTTATTTTTTATCCATTGCGAAAGCAATGGCATATCATCAAGCGGCAAAGCCGCTTGTATCTCATCAGCCGTCAGGCTGTATATCATCGCGCGTAGCGTGTATAAAATACTTTCGCAATGATGATATACAAAACTTAGTTTTGATGATATGCAATTCCTAACGGAATCGATGATATACAACGCCTTTGGCGTTGAATTTTTCAGTGTCTGCTCCGCAGATGGATATAAAAAACTCTCCATCAAGGTGGATTCGTACCACCGAAATTCGATTTTGCTGAATTACTATACTTTTAAAACTGTTTATGATATAATAAAATTAATGGATTAATACACGGATTTGATTGAGGTATAAAATATGTTTGATAATATTTCTCAAGGGCTTTTTACCACAGGTGCAACGGGCTATCTGATTGTTGTTCCTGTACTTCGTTCATTGGCAAGCTTGGTTATGATTTTTCCACATATAAACTTTTAAAAGCAAGACAGGACAATCACAGGTTTTTATGGATAGTCGCAATTTGTTTTTTCCAATTATAGCAAGAATTGCCTTTGAAGTTTATCGCCGATGGATATCCAAAAAAAAGAAATAGTTAGAGCCAAGGGAAGCACGCCTTTTCTAATAGCATCAATTATAGCATTTGTTTTTTCGGCTGTTTTGATGGTTGTGTCGGCTATTTCCATGGGTATAGGCTATATAAAAAGTGAAATTGATGGAGAATATATTGCAACTTTTTACGATGTTCACAGGAATGAATATGATGACTTGTATGATGTTCCGCTATACGATAAGCAAGGAAATATATATATACTTATGAATACGCCTGGTTTACAACAGGCTCTTTATAGATCAAAACGGAAAATCTTATGACGGAGATCACTGCTATTTGGGTGAAGATGGCTATTTTTATTTTGATGAGAACGAAGAATTGAAACCGTATAAAGATTCTCACCACTATTATACTAATGGAAAAATGATTTATTATTCATTGTTCAATCGCGTTTATTGGGAAGATAACGGTGCGATTTATGAGAAGTCTGGAAAACTTTATTTAGAATTATTCGACTTTGACAAGTAAATTTGTCCCCAATTTGACACAAGCATATAATCTAACCGATGGATCCAAATTTATTAGAGAGAGTAGTAAAGCATGGAACTAAAAGAATTGTTAAATAAGCCATTGCCGAATATTCCAATCGAGATATACGAGAGAATCTGCAAAGGCGAAATAACAAAAACGCCATTCGGGAGTAAAAATGACATACTGTGCACCCATCAACTGCATGAAGAAATCGGTTGTGCAAAGATGGATGATGGCACTTATCTTGTATCTATGGTATGCCCAATGCCAGACATAACTGTAGAAATGATCGAATGGTGGTTTTGGTGGCACGCACAGGATAGTATTCGTTATCAAGCTTGGTATCCAAAAGAACACATTGACATCAAATATCACAAGAAAGATAAAAGCTATTTTGAACAACCGAAGCTTCCGCCGTTTGCAACTAACACACATTATCCTACCGAGAAAATCGGAGGAATAAAGATGCCCTTGCGTATTGATTTCGTAACCCCCGAGAGCTTTGGGTTTTCAAGACCGCTAATGAATGAGAACAATATTCCTCTTATTGTCTGTGGCCATGTCAGTGCTTTTAACGGAGTAATAAAACATACCGAAATGGCGCACATCTTCAAGCAAACCGCCAACGGGTTGTTTATGATTAGCAGATTTTGGCTTGGGGAAACCATGAGAAATCCCTTGCTAAAAAAACTTATTATAACAGAAAATATGGCGCGAGGAATGGCCGAGCATTGTTGCATTGAGTATCGCAATCTCCAAAAGATACTTCCTGCTGTTTACAATACATATAAATAAGTAAATCTTATTCCTTATAATTCCGCTTTCTGAATTTTGAAAAAATCTCATAAATTCCCAAAAATGACTTGACAAAAGTGCGGGGGAGTGCTATATTATTTGTGGTTAGCATATGCTAATCGGTTCTTGGAGGGTAGGATACATATGAACTTAACAAATGCTCAGGAAGGAAAAGAATATATAATCAAGCAAATCAACACTGATGATGAAGAGCTTGATGCATTTCTTTTTTCTTTAGGCTGTTACAGTGGTGAGCCTATCACTGTAGTAGCACACAAGAAAAAGACTTGTGTTGTGTCTATTAAAGACAGCCGATATAGCATTGACAGTCAGCTTGCAGCTGCAATTGAAATTTTTGAATAATTTTATTTGCAGCCGCTTAATTTTTAAAATACAGTTAGTCATCGCTAACTGACAAAAGGAGAAAAGATATGAGAATTGCTTTAACAGGCAACCCTAACAGCGGCAAAACTACAATGTATAACGCGCTTACGGGTCGCAACGAAAAGGTAGGAAACTGGGCAGGCGTTACCGTAGACAAGAAGGAACACCCCATTAAAAAGGCTTATTATGCAGGCGATGAGCAGCTTATAGCAGTTGACCTTCCGGGTGCTTACTCGATGTCTCCCTTCACAAGTGAAGAGAGCATTACCAGTGGTTATGTGAAGAATGAAAATCCCGATGCTATTATCAACATTGTGGATGCTACAAACCTTAGCCGTAGCCTTTTCTTTACAACACAGCTTTTAGAGCTTGGTATTCCGGTAGTTGTAGCGCTTAATAAAAGTGATATCAACGAAAAGAAAGAGACCGTAATTGATGTAGCGGCTCTTTCTGAAAAGCTTGGTTGCCCCGTTGTTGAAACCGTTTCTACTTCGGCAGAAGGCTTAAAATCAGTTGTTGAGACCGCTGTGTCGGCATCGGGTAAAGAGCAGGCAGCGCCTTATGTTCAGGGCGATGTTGACCTTACCGACAAAAAGGCGGTAGAGGCTGCCGACCGCAAGCGTTTTGAGTTTGTAAACGGTATAGTAAAGCAGGTTGAAAGCCGCAAGGTGCTCACAAAGGATAAGAACTTTGGCGATAAAATTGATGCCGTTCTCACCAACAAATGGCTTGGTATTCCGATTTTTGCCGTTGTTATGTGGCTTGTGTTCCAGATTTCTCAGGTTTGGGTTGGCACTCCCATTGCAGACCTTCTCGTAGGTTGGCTTGAAGCTTTCCAAGGTTGGGTAGGCGGCTTTGTAAGCAACGATCTGCTTTATGCAATTCTTATTGACGGCGTTATCGGCGGCGTTATCGCAGTTGTTGGCTTCTTGCCACTTGTTATGGTAATGTATTTCCTTATAGCCCTCTTGGAGGACTGCGGTTATATGTCACGCGTGGCAGTAGTTCTTGACCCGATTTTCAAAAAGGTTGGTCTTTCGGGTAAGTCGGTAATACCTTTTGTTATCACCATCGGCTGTGCGGTTCCAGGCATTATGGCAAGCCGCACTATCCGCAACGAGCGTGAGCGCAGAGCCACCGCAATGCTTGCTCCCTTTATGCCCTGCGGCGCAAAAATTCCTGTAATATCACTTTTTGCAGGCTTGTTCTTTAATAATGCAGGTTGGGTAAGCACAGTTTGTTACCTTGCAGGTATTGCTCTTATTTTCCTTGGCGCGCTTCTTGTTAATAAAATTGCAGGTCACAAGGTTCGCAAATCCTTCTTCATTATTGAACTTCCCGAATATAAGGTTCCCTCACTTTGGGGTGCATTTAAGTCTATGTGCTCTCGCGGTTGGGCATATATAGTTAAGGCTGCTACAATCATCCTCCTTTGTAATATGGCAGTTCAGATTATGC
>CAZIXG010000117.1:3546-4056 GCA_964543305.1 uncultured Ruminococcus sp. | reverse complement strand
CCGTCTGCTGGCATATCCGGATGACAGCGCGGGCAGTATAATGACCACCGAGTACATTGACCTTAAAAAGCATATGACAGTCGATGATGCTTTTGACAGAATAAGAAAAATTGGTATTGACACAGAAACTGTTTATTCCTGCTATGTAACCGACAAAAGCCGACATCTTATCGGCACCATATCTCTCAGAGATTTATTGCTTAACCCAAAGGATAGCATTATCGCTGATTTAATGGATGAAAATGTTATATATGCCAACACTCTTGATGATAAGGAAGAGGTTGCGAGTCTTTTCGATAGATATGATATGCTGGCATTGCCAGTTGTTGATAAAGAGAAAAGACTTGTAGGTATTATTACGGTTGACGATGCTATCGATGTTATTCAGGAAGAGGCATCTGAGGATATTGAAAAAATGGCGGCTATTTTGCCAAGTGAAAAAACATATCTAAAAACAGGTGTGTTTGAAACCTTCAAATCGCGTATACCTTGGCTCTTGTTCCTGATGAT
>CAZIXG010000117.1:0-3536 GCA_964543305.1 uncultured Ruminococcus sp. | reverse complement strand
ACTTGTGGCGTTTATACCTATGCTTATGGGTACGGGCGGTAACTCCGGCAGTCAATCCTCGGTTACGATTATCCGCGCGCTTTCCCTTGGAGATATCGAGTTCAAAGATATTTTTAAGGTTATTTCTAAGGAACTGCGTGTTGCAGTGCTTTGTGGTGCGGTGCTTGGAGTCGTAAATCTTGTAAAGCTCTATCTTGTAGATTATTTATGGTTTAAAAGCTTTGACATAGGAAACGAGATTGCTGAAATGCTCACAGTTTGCTTCACGCTCGTTTTAGTGGTTATTGTGGCAAAGCTTGTGGGCTCGATACTTCCCATAGTCGCAAAGAAGTTAGGTTTTGACCCTGCCGTTATGGCAAGCCCGCTGGTAACTACAATTCTTGATGCGGTATCACTGCTTATCTACTTTGGTATAGCATCTGCATTATTATCTATATAAAGCAAATCCCCATCGCTTACGCGATGGGGATAAATTATTTATTTCTCTTGTTTTTTAGAAGCGTAGTTATCTGCTATTTTGCCAACCTCACTGTAAATGAATATTGTGGCTGATAAAGCTAAGCATATAAGGAGCTGATTTGCCGTTAAGGCTGTAAGACCAAACAGTGCACCTGCAGGTGTTAACACCAAAAATACCGTTACAAACAGCGTTAAAACCGATGAGAAATTCATAAACCGATTTGATTTGAAATCGGTTTTTAAAATGCTTTTCCTTGATTTAACATTATATGAATGGAAAATCTGAATCATAGAAAGTGTGGCAAATGCCATTGTTGCTCCGCCGATAGAGAAGGCAATAAGTGTCATAACGGCTATAAATATCGATTCGCAAGCGATATTAATGATTGAATTAGTGCTAAAAATATGACCTGAAAGCGCTATCGGTTTTTTGCGCATAACATCAAACTCTGCTTTTTCTGTTGTGAGGGATATAACTGCGGAGCTATCGGTAAGAAGATTTATCCAAAGCAGCTGAACTGCCGCAAGAGGAGGCATACCGAATATTAGCATACCAATAATATAGGCGAGTATTTCAGCAAAATTGCAGCTAAGTAGGTATGATACCGCTTTTTTAATATTTTCAAAAAGCCCGCGGCTTTCCTTAATAGCGTTAACAACCGAAATAAATTTGTTGCCCGAAATGATAATATCGGCATTACCTTTAGCAACATCAGCGCCGTTATGACCAATAGCGCAACCCACATCGGCGGCAGCTAGCGCATCCGCATCCTCGATACCATTACCTGTAATGGTTACAAGGCTTCCGTTTCGCTGCCATGCATTTACAATTCTCAGCTTATCCTCTGGTGTGATTCGTGCATAAACCGAATATTTCGATATGTTTTCTGCAAGCTCATCATCGGTCATTAAATCAAGCTGGGCGCCTGTGATAGCCTCGCTATCATCCTTTAAAATACCTATTCTTCGTGCTATGGCCTTTGCGGTGATAATGTTATCGCCGGTAATCATCACTGTTCGAATACCTGCAACATCGCAAGCTTTTATAGCCTCAACAGTGTCAGATTGGGGCGGGTCGCTAAGACCTAATAGTCCTATAAAGGTGAGGTTGCATTCCACTTCCTCAGGTGAGGGGCTGGCGGGTATCTCACTGAGTCCCTTAATAGCAATACAAAGAACTCGGTAGGACTGCTCGGCAAGCTCGTTATTAGCCTTCAAAACCGCCTCTTTATCAAGACCTACACACTTTTCAAGCAGTATTTCAGGCGCGCCCTTAACTATAGCCAAGGGGTGCCCGTTTATCATATTGATGCTAGTCATAGTTTTTCGTTGGCTATCAAACGGGATAACCGAAAGGCGAGGGAATATGTTTTCAATATCAGTTTTGGACATTGAATTATATTTAACGCAAGCCTTTTCGATAGCAAGCTCTGTGGAATCGTTTTCCAGCGTTGAGCAGGCAGTAGCAAGACGAAGCACCATAGCAGTCTTTTCGGGCATTGTTTCATCGGCTAAATTAATGGAATGCTCACCGTCATATATGCAGCTAAGCTCCATATTGTTCTTTGTGAGAATACCAGTCTTATCCGCACAGATAACAGCGGTTTTGCCCAGAAGCTCGATAGCGCCTGTCTTTTTAATGATGATATTGTCGCTCACAATACGCTGAATACCAAGCGCCACCACTATTGTGGAGATGGCGGGTAGGCTTTCGGGCATAGCGGCAATTCCTAATGCCACAGCGTTTACTATCATACTAACGGTTGTGCTTGCAAAAGGCTCGCTGGAAGAAAAGTTTTGCATCATACCTATCAGGAAAGCGATAACACATAGCACAACAACCGCTATATTGATAATCTTGCCTGTGCGGTCAAGGGTATCTGCGATAGGCAGCTTATCCGAATGGGTTTGATGACTTATAGCAACGGTTCTGCCATATTCACTGTTAAGTCCTGTTTCAACAACCACCGCCTTGGCGATGCCATGCACAACACTGCAGCCGGTGAATACCATATTCTGGCGCTTTGTAGCGGGTGTTATATCCTCAAAAATCGCATTTGCTTTCTTTTCAACGGGGATAATTTCGCCCGAAAGAGCGGCTTCGTTGCATCGAAAACCATCTGCTTCGATAATTCTTGCATCTGCAGTTATATAGTCACCTGCACGCAAAATAATTATATCACCGGGGACCAGCTCGTCCGAAAAGATTTGTTTTTCAACGCCCTCTCGAATAACGCTCGCCTTGGGTGTTGTGATATCTTTTATGGAACTGAGCGCGTGGTCACATCTATATAGGTGATAAGCGCTAACCAAAGCATTAATTGCAACGATGGCTATTATAAGCAGAGGATAATAGAAATCGCTCTGCTTGTAAACAAGGTCAACAACAAATGAAATTATAGCAACTGCTATAAGGAAATAAACAACCTTATTATTAAGCTGAGAAAGAAAACGCTTTGTAAAGCTGATTTTTTCGCCGTATAAGGTGGTGTTTTTTCCGTATGCTTCAAGGCGAGCATCCGCAACACTGTTTGAAAGACCGTTATTTGCATCAACCTCAAGCTGCTTTAAAACATCAGCCGCTTCAGAACTGTGCCAAATCATTTAATCACTCCAAATTAATAAATTGGGAATTGCTTGCAAAGGGCTTCAACTTCCTTTGTGATTCTATCTTTGTTTGCTTCGAAATCGGTTATTGCGGTGTATATCCAGTCGGCAATAAGAAGCATTTCCTTTTCCTTGAAGCCTCTGGTTGTAACCGCGGGGGTACCGATTCGAAGACCGCTTGTAACAAAGGGACTGTTTGGATCGTTAGGGATGGTGTTTTTATTAGCTGTAATGTGTACCTCGTCAAGTCGGTGTTCAAGCTCCTTGCCTGATATACCAAACTTTGTGAGCTTCACAAGCATCAGGTGGTTATCTGTGCCATCAGATACAAGCTCAACACCCTTTTCGCGGAGCGCATTCGCAAGAGCAGCGGCATTTTTAACAACCTGAGCCTGATATTCCTTAAATTCATCGGTAAGCGCTTCACCTAAAGCTACTGCTTTTGCAGCGATTATATGCATAAGCGGTCC
>CAZIXG010000116.1:0-4058 GCA_964543305.1 uncultured Ruminococcus sp. | reverse complement strand
CTTTTTGGATAAGTTTGTAGTCTTTTTTTATTCGGGCTGTTTTTTTACAGCCCCTATTTCTTAGCGCTCATAAGCCTTGCTTTCAATTTAGCATTTTCGAAGGGTTGAAGGAGATATATTATAAACCGCCTTAAATGATGATGACAAATGCGCCTGCGATGAAAAACCGCATATCTCAGAAATTTCCGCAAGGGAAAGTCTTGTTTCGCTTAATAGCTCATAAGCCTTTTCCGCTCTTATCTTTATAATATATTTATGAAGCGAAATTCCCTCGTTTTTTTTGTATAATTGATTCAGATAAAAGGGATGATACCCAACCATTTCAGCAAGTTCTTTGTTTTTTATATCAGGTCTTTCGGTTACTATTTCCTTAATCCTCTCGCAAATTGGGTTTTTTTGATTTACACTTACTGCGTTTCTATATATATTTATTAATATCCTTTTTAAATGCAGGCTCTGCACCTGTGCATACCCCGCCCTTTGCTCAAGCTTTTCTTTATAGATGCACTTAAAATCATTTTCCGCCCAGAATGCGCTTGGAATGTGTATCACCCTATTAAAATCATCCTTTGTTTTGTTATCAAGTGTGTTCAGACTTGATTCAGGATTATGATTATGGGAAGGAAGCGGGCGCATTGTTGAAATATCCTTATAAGCCTGAGAAAAATCAAAGTTGACTGTGTAAAACAACATACCGTCCGTTTCGCTTGAAGCTATACGATAGGACAAATCGTAGGGATAATATATAAGCGTGCCCGCTTTGAGAGTTATCTTCTCGTGCTTTGTTTCAAAGCTACCCTCGCCTGAAATTAAATATAAGAGCCTGCAATCCCTTGCTGTAACAAATTCATTTTTAATAAAGTTCGTGGTCTTGGCAACAAAACGAACATACGGAGAAATATCAAAATTCAATGCCTTATCCCCCAAAATATTTGATTTTTGAAAAATTTTCTTTGTATTTAATATGTATTATAGCACCAAAAACGCTATAATAAAAGAAAAAATATAAATTGAGGATAAAAAATGCTTGCATATCTTTTCGGTGGGTTAGGTATAATCGCCAATGCACTTATTTATTGGCAAAAAATCTGCGGCTTTCTCGGATAATGGCCTATCCCATTTCGTTGTGTATGCTGACATATGATTTTACCTGTCTTTCTTATACAGGTATTATAAGCGAGTTATTCAAAATGCTTCCAACCACATTTGCACTCATACGCTTTACAAAATCAAAGGAGTATAAGTAATGAAAAAAACAAATGAAAACAAATTCCGTCCTTTTGAAATTGTGCACGATTTCAAGTTTATTCCTTGCAGTTTGCCGCAAGACATTAAGCTGCCTACACCAAAAGAGCGTATTTTGCGCCTGAAAGAGCTTGGCTACGGCGGACTCGCCTTGAATCCCTCTTTTAATGATTATCTATCCGAAGAAAGCATAAAGGATACTGCCGAGCTTATAAAATTCGCGAATGAGCAGGGCTTATCGGTGTGGATATACGATGAGAAATACTACCCTAGCGGAAGCGCGGGCGGTACCGTTGTGCGCAAGCACCCCGAGCACGAAGCTAAAGCGGTTGCGGTTGAAACCACAGATGCCGCCAGCGGCGAGCTTGCCTGTATTAACAGTCCCCACGGATACAGCAATGCCCTTGCGGCTTTTGTATGTGAGCTTGACAAGTCGGGCGAGCCTAAGTTTGACACACTTGCTGATATTTCCGATAAGCGCGGCTTTAACGGCGGTATTCTTTACAATAATAAAACCGAAAACTGCGTTCGTATATTTGCATTCTTTGGCAAGGCCGCATTTGAATTCTGCACAACCTCATACAACACAAGAGGTGTTCGCAGATATATTGACACCTTAAGCCGCGATGCTGTTACAGCGTTTTTAGACGCCACATACGGCGGCTATAAAAAATATTTAGATGATATTGATGAGCTTGTTGAAGGTGCATTCACCGATGAGGCACAGATTCCCGCACTTTGCAGAGATACATATTGCGAAGATTTTTGCCAATTGGTATATTCAAGGCAGAATGATGTTTTCAAGGTAACTGATATCCCCGATTCCAAGGTTGCTTTCACGCCTTATATTCCTTGGAGTGATGAAATCGAGGCTAAGTTTGCTTCACAGCATGGCTATGAGCTTATGAGCGCACTTCCCCGCCTGTTCTTTGATATGGGCGAGGAAGGCCGCCGCATAAGAGCTAACTTCTGGGAAACTGCATCTGATATGTTTTATCATAGCTTTAGTGAAAACTATCGCGAATATTGTGACGAGCAAAAAATTCTTTACGGCGGTCACTTCTTGTATGAAGAAGATTTCTGGATGCATCCTTATACCCACGGTGACCTGCTTAAGCAGTTAGGTATAATGCATTACCCAGGCTGTGATTTGTTATTTGCTTCACCCGAGCAGATACTAAACTTTGCTACCGCTCCTAAGGTTGCGGCTTCCGCGGCGGCGCTATATGAGCGCGAGGAATGTTTGGCAGAGGTTTCTAACATTATGCGCGACATTCCTGTTATGTCAGCTGCCACATATAAAACAGCAACCGCTCTTGAATGGGCGCTCGGCATCACAAGATTTTTCTCATATTACACCGAATTCTGTATGAGTGAGGATGAGATGAAGGAGTGTTGCGAATTCTGCGCAAATATAGGCAAGGCGCTTGATGACACAAAACCCTTGAGAAGCTGTTATGTATACATTCCAAACAGCACCTTTAGAGGTCAGACATATCCTACATGGGGTATTGATAAGCGAAAGGATTTCTCCGAAGATACAAAGGAAACCGAAGCCTTTATGAAGAGCGTGGCGCAAGAGATTATGCGCTCTGGAGCAGATTTTAATTTTATTAACGATGATATTCTTGAAAAAATCGCATCCGACAATGCGCCCGAATGCTTCAACTGCAGTGAAGCAGTGCTTATTCTGCCACCTCACACCACTGTTAGTGAGAATAAAGCCAAAAACTTTAGCAAGGTGATTTCGGCAAGCGGTCTTGAGAGGCTGGGTGAGTTGCTTCGCGAATGCGGCGTAAACAATATTGCTTCACCCGTAAGCCGCAATATCATTGCTCTTCATAAGTGCAATGATAAAAAGGATGCTTATCTTATCGTTAATATTGACGGCAGTGATATTGATAACATAACCGTTAATTATTCGGGCAATATTAAGGATAAAACAATAACCGTTTACAACCCACACACCAACACCACCGCCAATAGCGATACTCTTAGTGTGGATATTCCATCGATGGAGTGCCGCATTATCTTTATAGATTAAGATTTTTTAATCCCTATCAACAATCTTTCGTTTTTCGGTGCTCGGCAAGCCTTGTGCGATTTTAGGAAAATCGTTATCACTGTCACAGGTGGGCTGAATTTCATAGGTGCCGTATTTGTTTATCATTTCCATACAATCAAGCGGCTGACCTATAACAGGATTTGCCGCCACCTCAAGGGTATCCTTTGCCTTTTTATAATCCTTCTTTTTCATTTTATCACCTTTAATATTTTCGGCATAAAAAACCGTTATATACCCTTTGACAGAGCTAAATTTATATGATATACTTTAATGTGATAATGCTCTCTATGGAGGAATAGAAAATGCTGGATATCAAATTTATTTGTGAAAATCCTGAAATTGTTAAGGAAAACATAAAGAAAAAATTTAAGGATTCTAAGCTTCCGCTGGTTGACGAGGCAATTGCGCTTTATAACGAAAAGCGTGATGTTAACAACCGCGCAAACGACCTTCGCGCAAACCGCAACAAAATCAGTCGGCAGATAGGTGTGCTGATGGGACAGGGCATGCGTGAAGAGGCGGAGGAAACCAAAAAGCTCGTAACCAAACAGGCTGAGGAGCTAAAGGCGCTTGAAGCGCGCGAGGTTGAGCTTGAAGCTAAGCTTAAAGAAGTGCAGATGAAGATTCCTAATATTGTTGACGATAGCGTGCCCGTTGGCCGTGATGATAGCGAGAATGTTGAGGTAATGCAGTACGGTGAGCAGACCAAGGTGGACTTTGAAATTCCCTACCACACCGATATTATGGC
>CAZIXG010000115.1:0-4064 GCA_964543305.1 uncultured Ruminococcus sp. | reverse complement strand
AAGCCTATGCCTGCATAAGAGGGTGCATTCTTAACGAAAATGGTGGTTTCAACCGCTCTTGCGAACATTGAAAGGTGGTCAACATTCTTAGAATGCATATGTGCGGTGTGGCGGTTGCCATGCTCTGCCTTTACTGCCAAATCAATAGCCTCATCAATATTATCAACGCGGACTATCGGGAGAATGGGCATCATAAGCTCTTCCTGTACAAACGGGTGGTTAAAATCAGTTTCGCAGATAATGCAGCGAATATCATCGCTTACATTGATGCCAAGCTTAGAGAGTATAACCTTAGCATCTCTGCCAACGCAGTCGCGGTTAACAATCTTTCTAACATTACCCTTTTTATCCTTCTTATCAACGAGCACGATATCAGCAAGGCGCGCAGCCTGTGCAGAATCTATCATATAAGCACCGTTTTTAAGCATTACAGAGATAAGCTCATCAGCGATATTTCTGAACGCGAATACTTCCTTTTCCGCGATGCAAGGGAGGTTGTTATCGAAGGTGCAGCCATCGATTATATCCTTACCTGCCTTTTTAATATCGGCGGTATCATCAACTATTACAGGGGGGTTACCAGCGCCCGCACCTATTGCTTTTTTACCCGAAGAAAGTACCGCCTTTACAACGCCTGGGCCGCCTGTGCAAACAAGCAAACGAACAAGCGGATGCGACTGCATAACTGCTGCAGACTCAAGTGTTGGCTTCTTCATAGAGCAAACAAGGATTTCGGGGCCGCCTGCTGCCTTACTTGCGCGATTTACAAGGTCAGCGGCATAGTTAGAGGTTGCTATTGCATTGGGGTGGGGGTTGAAAACAACGCCGTTACCGGCTGCTAG
The DNA here is from genome assembly GCA_964543305.1 of uncultured Ruminococcus sp. Lineage (GTDB taxonomy): Bacteria > Bacillota > Clostridia > Oscillospirales > Acutalibacteraceae > UBA737. The sequence continues at coordinate 3,222 of CAZIXG010000115.1, read as the reverse complement.
CATTCCTATACTATTGCAGATAACGGTTTCACTGGGGTTTGTGGAGGGAGTGATTGCTCCAACAACACCGAAGGGTGCCATTTCGACAAGGGTGAGTCCGTTATCGCCTGTTTTAGCGTTTGATACTATATCCTCGGTGCCGGGTGTTTTATCGGCAACAAGAAGATGCTTTGCCTTCTTGTGGTCTACCCTACCCATACCTGTTTCGGCAACACCGATTTGTGCCATTATCTGGGCTTCCTCGCGGGTGAGGCGGCGGATTTCGGTGATTATCTGCTCTCTTCTTTCAACAGACATAGCGCGAACTGCCTTATAAGCCTCCTGAGCCGCATTGATAGCATCGTTCATATCATCGAACACGCCGATAAACTTTCTGCCTGCATACTGTGTGCTATCAAAGGCTGCTGTGGAACTAGCCGCAGACTGAACATTATTTAAAACCTGACTTACTACTTCACGAATTTCAGCTTCGGTTAAATTTCTTGCCATTTTAATTCACTCCTAATTTAGTAAATAAGCTCTACATTCATTGATTTGAGCCTTTCCTGCCAAGCGACAGAGGGCTCGGTATCGGTGACTATCATATCTGCTTCACCAAGCTCGCAAACGCGGACAAGTGAGATTTTATCAAACTTACTGCTATCCACTGCGAGGATTTTATGCTGAGCAGAAGCAAATATAGCCCGTTTTATTTCGGAATCCTTTTCATTAGAATCGGTGATTCCCATATTAAGATCTATGCCCTTTGAGGAACAAATTGCATAGTCCACATGAAAACCTCTTATCATCTTTTCTGCCGAGGGGCCCACCAAAGAAAGGGAGCCTCGCTTTAGCTTGCCGCCTGTGGAAAAGATATTCCAATCATCCTTATCGGCAAGCTCTATAAGCACCTCAACCGAGTTGGTTATAAGTGTTATGTTTTTCAAATTCTTTATATAATTGGTAACATACAGTGCGGTTGAGCTTGAATCAAGCATTATGCAGTCGCCGTCACTAATAAGTGCGCTTATCTTTTCTGCAATTTTCTGCTTCTGCTGAACATTTGCGCGTTTTCTCACACTGTGCGGCAGGTCTGTGCTATAATTCTGCACCGCAACGGCACCACCGTAGGTCTTTTTTGCAAGGCCTTCGTTATCCAACTTTTCAAGGTCGCGGCGGATGGTCTCCTCTGTAACATCAAACTCGATGCTGAGCTCGGATACTATGACCTTACCGTCGGTAAACAGTTTGGAAAGAATTGCATTGCGTCGTTCAATAGCGAGCATTTTATCTTTCTCTCTTTCTAACATTAATTAAAGGATGCTACTCCACATTTTCTCATCAGGATGAGGGATAACGGCGCTATCGAGGAACATACCGCTCTCTCCTGCGCCCTGCTTTGCCCTATCGATAGCTGCCTCGACTGCGGCTATTTCACCCGTGAGCAGCAAATAAGACTTGCCGCACATACCGCGGGACAAGCGAAGCTCTATAAGGTCTACCAAAGAGGTTTTAGCCGCTATATCGGCGGCTACTATCGCGGCAGAGGAAGAGAAGGTTTCAAGCACGCCCAGCGCATCTGGGGAGCCCACATCTGTTGTGCCGTATAAAGCAGTGAATATGCTTTCGTGGGGGTTGCCAAGAACAAATTTATCAATGAGCATATCGGGGAAATGTGCTGCCGCCGCATCAACCGATGCGCGAACGGCGCTAAGGTCGCCCGATATGAGCACCATATATTTACCTGGGCACACCGTGGTGGCTTCTATAATTTCGACCTCGGCGGTCTTAACCATTATATCTGCCGCGAGCATACCGGAGGAAACGGTTTTATATTCAACCATTGCAAGTGCTTTTTTCACGGTTATGCCTGCCTTTCTATAATTATTGCAGTTTTACCAACTGCGGTAACAATGCCGTTTACAGGGGAATGAAGCGCAACGCTTAAGCCCTCGCCCGGCTGTGCTATAAGTTGTTTTTCGCGTACTACATCGCCCTTTTTAACGATAGGCTTTGAGGGCGCACCTATATGCTGACTTAGCAGCACTGTAACCTTTTTAAAATCGGGAACCGCCTCAATAACGGGAGCCGATTTGTTATAGCCTTTAAGACCGATTCTGCTTGTAAGGCGGGACATTGGAACCTGCCTGAGCGGACGCTCAGCCCGAACCTCGGGCTTATCATTCATAGGTTGTGGCTTAAGCCCTGCCTTGCGAAGCTCGCCCTTGCAGGCGGCAAGCAGTGTTCTGGGAGATAAATTCTGAACACAGGAATATAACTCACAAAGTCCGCAACCAGAACAATACATAGCATCAAGATATGGTGCCGCATCGTTTGTTATGCCGTTAGATGCCACGCGCATAAACTCTGATGGGTTTATCGGGTGACCTAACAGATTACGCGAGCACAGGCTTGTGCAATAACTGCACTGGCAACAAGCCGCCATAGCGCGTTTCATATCAATAAAGGTTTTTGACTGCCTTTTTCTAATTAATGAGTGTCCCTGTGGCAACACCAAAACTGCATTGGTTGTTTTGGTAACGATGTTTGCAACACCGCCTAAAGCACCCATCATAGGTCCGCCTATTATAAAGGCAGGCTCTTCTGTGGTGATTTTGCCAGCAAGCGGCAGGATATCACCCACTGTTACACCGATAGGCACTCGCACAGTAACGGGTTTTTCAACCTCGCCTGCTATGGTTACATACTTTCTGGTTACAGGTCTGCCGTTCATAGCCCTATAAAGATTATAAACGGTTTCAACATTAAGCACCGTAACGCCTACCGAAAGCGGTATATCACCCGCGGGAACCACTCTGCCCGTAACCTCATAGGTTAAGATAACCTCATCACCTGCAGGGTAAACATCAGGCAGCTTACATATTTCTATATTGGGAAAAAACTCTATATAAGGTGCGATTACTTCGGCAGTATGTGTGTAGGACTGCTTTATCGCAACGCACACCCTTTTAGCGTTTACTGTTTTCGAGATTAATTCAAGGGCTTCAAATATTTCGCGTGTGTGAGTTTCAAGCACCTGACGGTGCAATTTCAAAAGCGGCTCACACTCAGCGCAATTGAGGATTACGGTATCTGCCTTTTCGCTAAGCTTTGCATAGGTTGGAAAACCTGCACCCCCAGCGCCGACAATTCCGTTTTTACGCAATATGCCCTTTAGTTCTTCAAGATTCATTTATTATAACTCCGGTAAACCGATTCCGTTATCAACAATACCAACTATTG
>CAZIXG010000114.1:0-4082 GCA_964543305.1 uncultured Ruminococcus sp. | reverse complement strand
AAGCAACATTTTTTACTGTTTCAAAATCACCTTTTAGTCTGAAGGGTGCAAGAGCAATCTTTAAGGAAAAATACCTTTTATGAAATCCCATAAATATACCGCCTTTTAAAGTTCAAGCGGAATATAACATAAAGCAACAAAAAACGCAAGATGGTCATTGCAAATATGTTTTGCAATGACCATCATATCAGGGTTGATTTTTGGAAGCCTTAACGGTGCTCTCGCGCACTACAAGCTCGGGCTTTAAAATGATTTTACGCACCTCAGATTTTGGATTTTCTATCTTATTGATCAACTGTTTTATTGCCATGCTTCCAATTGTTCTTGAATGTGTATCGATAGAGGTGAGGGGAATAGGCAAACGCGATGATGAGTCAATGTTATCATATCCTACGATGGCTATATCCTCAGGAATTGATTTTCCAAGTGACTCTACGGCCTTTATTACCGGAAGGCACATATCATCAAACAGACAGAAAAAGGCATCAACATTATATTCTTTTACGAGTGATATAGTTGATTCAAAAATATCATTTGGTTCGTTTTCGCAAAAGCATATCATATTTTCATTATAGGGTAGGCCGAAAAACTCATGAGCATCTCGATAACCGGCAATACGGCTTAACGCTTGCGATTTTTCTTTAACTGCGCATAAACAGGCGATACGCTTTTTGCCGCATTGTATAAGATGCTCGGTAGCCAAGTAACCGCCCATATGATTATCGCACTTTACAAAGGTTATATTTTCGCTTGAGGTAGTTGAGCTTCCGCAAAGCACAAGGGGGATAGTAGAATCATCTTTCCCTTTTAAAAATTCAGGAAAAAGCTCTTCGAGAAATGAGGGGAAAAGCACAATTCCATCTACGCGCTGTTCGGATAACATTTCAATATAGTTGCGCTCTTTATCTATCGACTGTTCTGAGGAGCCTAACATAATATTATAGCCATAATCATTCGCTGTTTGAACGATTTCGCTGAGAGTTGCAGTAAAAAAAGGGTTTGTAAGATTTGGTACAACAACGCCGATGGTAAAGGATCTGTTATTAATAAGACTTCGCGCGGCGTAATTTGGAGTATAGCCCAATCTTTTTGCAACTTCGCGAACATAATTTTTTGTTTCCTCTTTGATTTTATCGCTGTTATTCATCGTGAGCGATACTGTAGAAGGTGATACACCGGCCTCTTTGGCAATGTCATAAATCGTTACAGACATAATCAGCATCCTTAATAGTTATCTAATTTTCGAATTAATATCCATATTATAGTAATTCTACCATGTTTTATGTATAGTTGCAAGTGGTAACCAAGTTATTAAACCGATTGAATAAATAAAAAATACAACATTTGAAATTTGTTAATTTTATACAAATTTAATCAAATTTATTTTTGGCAAGAGGTCATTTAATGATAAAAAAACTTTATTAAATCGATTGACTTAATAAAGTTTTTGTGATATTATAGATGAGTAAAAGGAATATTGTCTTTTTTTGATAGACCAAATGCTCGCTAAAGGAGTGAAAAACATGGAAATATGCGGCAAAAATGCATCTGTTTGCTTTTGGAGCTGGAATAGTGAAATTACCTGTGATGGTATTGATGAACAGCTTAACGATTTTGCTGATGGACGCATAGGCGGAGTAGTAATCCATGCACGCGGCGGTTTAAAAACATCATATATGGGCGAAGAATGGCTTGACCTTTTTAAATATGCTACAGCCCGTGCCGCTGAGCTTGGAATAGAGGTTTGGATTTACGACGAAGAGGGTTGGCCAAGCGGATTTGGCGGCGGTGCTGTTACAGCGCTTGGAAACGATTATTGGCATAAATGCTTGCATTATTCCGTTTCGGGTGAATCTTTACCAACTGATATATCCTCGCAACAAATTGTTGCGGTTTATAATAAAAACTCCAATGGCGTGTATGTTCGCTCTAACAATAACTTATTAAGTAATCTTACTCAAGATTCGATTGTTTTTTGGTATGAAGCAGACAGTCATTATGTTGATTTGATGAATCCAAATGTTACGGCTGAGTTTATAAAAAGCACACACGAAAAATATTACGCAAATATGGGCGAATATTTCGGCACGGTAATAAAAGGCTTTTTTACCGATGAACCGCAAATGAATAAATCTGGATATCCGTGGAGTGTTTGCTTGTGTGATGCGTATAGGCATAATGAAAAGTCTGAGCTATTAGACGAGCTTTGGCTTTTAGCATTTGATACTCCGGAATCGAAGCAATTTAAATTAAAATTTTGGGACACAGTATCAGATTTATATCATCAAAATTTTGTGTGTCAGCTCTCGGATTGGTGCAATGAGCATAATGTTTTACTTACGGGCCATTTTGCTGATGAGGACGGTATGTGTCAACAGATGGCTTCGTGCGGTGATCTTATGCGGAATTATAGCGCAATGCAACTTCCCGGCATTGACCACCTTGGTTCGCGTGTTGCAAGTCCTGTTCTTATGAAGCAAGTATCAAGTGTTTCTCGTCAATATGGCGATGGTAATGTTCTCAGCGAAACATTTGGCTGTGCAGGTTGGGGAGTTTCGTTTAAGCGCCTTGAATGGATTTGGGGCGCGCAATCGGTTCTCGGAATAACAAAGCCATGTTATCATTTGTCAGCATATTCTATAGAGGGAAGGCGCAAGCGCGACTATCCGGCGTTTTATTCTTATCAAGAGCCTTGGTGGAATGAATTTAGAGGCTTTGCTGATTGGATGCAAAGAATTAATTCGCTTATGACACAAGGACAGCGTGAGCTTCACACCTTGGTAATTCCGCCTCAAAGCGGCATTAAGTTTAATTATCAGGATGAGAAACATGATCAAACTGAAATTAAACGCATTTCTTCAGAATTTAGAGAATTATCAGAAAATCTCTTAGATATGCAAATTGATTTTGATTATGGCGATGAGTTCTTGATTTGCAGAGATGCTTTTGTAGAAAACGGATGTTTGTGTCTTGGTAGTGTTGTGTATGATACGGTTATTTTGTCTGAGACCACAATGATAGACAAACGACTTTGTACACTTCTTTGTGATTTTATGAAGTCGGGTGGCCGTTTAATAGCTATAAATCGCTTGCCAAGTAATTGGTGCGGAGATACGCCTATGGTCATAGTGAATCGTAGAGGTACATTTGAAAAGTTTGCAGAGTATTTGGATATTAAGCGAACTGTAACTGCTGTGAGTACAAGCGACCTAAATCCCGCAAGTGGTTTAAGATTACATACAAGACGCATTGAGGGTGGATACCGCACTCACATTTGGGCGAATGATGCTTTTTCGAGCAACAAGGTATTTTTACGCTTCGATAAAACGGCAGTTGCTTATGAGGTTAATTTGTATGACGGAAGCCGAAAAAGATTACCCGTTAAGTACTTTAATGAAGGTATATTGATACCAATTACTGTTGAGGCGTTTACCAATACTGTAATTGAATTGGAAATTTCCAATGAAAAATATGATATATCTCAAGAACGCATTTTAAGCAAATATGTTTTGAGTCCCACAGATGTTAACCTTTGTGCAAAAAATGCTCTTACTATTGATTGTGCTGAGCTTTCGCTTGATGGCGGAGAAACTTTTTCTTCAAGTGAGCCGATAATCCGCTTGCTTGATAAAATATACGAAAAAATTGATGGCGAAGAGCTTGAATTCGCGGTGCGATACAGTTTTAATTGTCAGGATGTATCGATTGCAAAAACCTTAACTCTTGCTGTCGAAGATGGTGATTGTAAAGAAATAGAAGTAAACGGCACCGTTATTATCGATAAACGCGATGGTTGGTGGATAGACCGTTGCATAGGTCTTTACAATATCGAAAAATATGCCGTCGAAGGTTTAAATACCGTAACCTTGCACTATTCGGTAAAACCTAAGAAAAACACTTCAGGATTACTTGAGATGTTTGAAACGGAGCGCAATCGGTTCTGCTATCCTATTGAGCCTGAAAGCATCTATATTTTGGGTGATTTCGATGTTTTATCAAACGGCACCGTAAATGATAGAGGATATTGCTATTGTGTGGGAGGCGGTTTTACACTTACTCCACCTACGAAAAAGCATTTAGGT
>CAZIXG010000113.1:0-4152 GCA_964543305.1 uncultured Ruminococcus sp. | reverse complement strand
ATCATAAATCGCCTTGCGCTCCGCAGTAACACCATACCCCGCCAGATGCTCGCATATCTCGCTCGCAGAAATAGGATGCTCCTCATCTGTAAGCTCCGTGAGTATTTTTATAATATAAAGTAGCTTTACCTTCTGGCCTCTTCTTGCTGCCATAATTTCACCGCCTCAACAAATTCTTCATAGTTATAAACTGCATTTACAGCATCTAAAAATGCGTTTGCAGACATTTCTATCGGTAAATTAAGATATTTGCACAAACTCTTCCTCAAAAGCGAGCTATTACCTCCACCTGACAAACCGAGATTATAGAAATCGCCCTTTGTGACCTTTTTGCGCTTTTCTGCATCATCACAAATCCCTGAAACACCGCTTCTTTTAAGCGCATCAAGTATTATTTTTTCGGACATACCCTCAACACCCAAAAGGCCTTGCTTAGATGGCTTTGACTTTCTTTTTTCCTTGCCTGCAAGTGGAGGGATATAAACATTAATAATAGTGTTTTCAGGACATATCTGCTTTAAATGAGAGCGAATAACCATACCCGCGCTATCTGAATCGGTCATAACAATTATACCGTTCTTTCGTGCTAAAAGCCTGATAAAATCACATTTTTCTTTATCCTTAAAAATGGCGAAACCATTAGTAGGGATTATGGTTGCATCAATTATATTTTCAAGCTTTATTTTATCGTATTTGCCCTCAACTATAACCGCTTGACTAAGTTTAATCAACTGACTCACCCTTTGCGATTATATAAACGAGTTTAACTGTTAGTTGCTCAAGCAGCGTTCTCTCATCGGCGCCAAAGCTTTTTAGTGCCTTATCTGCATCGGTTAAAGCTTCAAGACTTAAAGATAACTTTTTATTGTTGAATTTTCGCAGATTTTGCGCAGCCCTATCAAGCACAAACGCTTTATGCTTATAGGCAAAATCTGCGGCAACTTCAGACTTATTAATTGCAGATTTCTCTGCCGCCGACATACGGAACATATCGATATATGAGGATGAAGCAGTATAAAGAATTGCCATTGGGTCTATCCTCATAAAAAACATATCATCTAAGGACTTCAGTGCCCCTGAAATGTTTCCTGCAAAAATTTGCTTCACATAATCATAAACTGAGGCATCAACCGATTTTACCGATATTAAATCAACGGTTTCCTTTATTATTTCTCCGCCGCCCACATATGCGCAAAGCTTATCAAGCTCATTACGGAGTGTGTTTAGGTCGTTGCCTGATATTTCAATCAAATATCTTGCAGCCATATCGCCAAATTTGCAACCTCTTTTTGAGGCGGCATCGGTAAGCATTTTAGCAAGAGCAGTTATACTGCGATGATTAATTTCAGCACACCTTCCCCCGCCCTTTTCCGCAGATGAAATAAGCTTCTTGGCCTTTGCACTCTTCTTGGCATCAAACTCCACGCTATCAAAATCCAAAATAAGCACACACTCATCATTGCAGTCGGTAAGTAATGAACAAAGCTTATCAAAATCGTTTTTAGAAGCATGCTCAAAATCATAATCAGATAATACTACTGCCTTTCTATCAGCCATAATCGGAAACTGATTAACAGCATCAAAAACATCCTGTAGCTCAATGTCCCCCGAAAATCTTTGCAGGTTAAAAAACTCATCACCGCCAAATGCCTTTTTTGCTATACTATCGCGATAATGCTTCTTTAAATAAGAATCATCGCCAAAAATAATATACACGGGAGCAAAATTACCGCTTGATATATCTTTTTTTAGTGAATCTTCAAAAATAACAGCCATAAAATCACTCCTTAGATATTAATAATTGATGCCGCCTATTATCGTAAAAAATTATAAAAGCAATAAGTAGGATTATAAATAGTATCGAAGCATAAAACGCACCGTCTGACATATTTACAGTAGTTATCGGTAGTTGTGCCAGTTTGTTTATTATTTTTATAGTATATTTAGCGCAAACGCCTGCAATTAAGAATACTGGCGGACTTAAAAACGAAAGTATTGGTATTGAGTGCAAAATCAATGCCGCTATATTAAAGCTTAGCGCCCACGATACGGGATATGTAATTAACAAATTTGTAAGCGGCGCTATCACCGATACATAGCCGAAAACCTTAATAGAGACAGGCATTGTGAATATAGTTGCAAAAACCGAGCCGAAAATTATTCCTAACACCGATATGATGACCTTTGACTTTATTTTCAACTTATCTATTAATAAGTCAAGATAAAACGGCGAAACCCAAACAATTGCAAGGGTTGCCAGAACCGATAGCTGAAAAGATATGTTGAAAATAGCAAACGGCGCTCCTATCAACACGAAAATCACTGCGGTGCCTAAGGAATTTAGAGAATCGTTCTCTCTTTTGAATATTGGAGCAAGACCCGCAACTATATACATAGCGCCTGCTCTTAAAATCGACATTGTAAATCCGCATACGCCCGATATAATAATCACGCATAAAACAGAAATAAAGCTTCGCAGGAATCTGTTATAAAACAGCCTGTCCAGTAGCTTAAAAAGGCTTCCCATTATAATTGCAAGGTGTAATCCCGATACAACTATTATATGGCTCACGCCCGTACTTCTCACATTATAGGAGAAAATAGAGCTCATATCAGATTTATCACCTATTGTGAGCGCGGTTAGCAAGGCGCCAATATCGCCACTAAAAAATGCGAAAACAGTATTTTTTACATAGCGGCAGATATTGCCTGTAAATTTATAAAAAGCATCTGTTGCTTCTAATTTTTCAAGAGTTACTACTGAGCCTTGAGCATAAATTGAATTACCATAATTCATTAGTTTATATTTACTGTTTTCAAGGCTTTGAAGTTTAAAATCAGAAACAAAAGTATCGCCCGAAAGAAAATCCTCCTGTGTGTAATAAAACAGAATGAATTTAGAGTTTTTGGGTACAAGAGTAGTGCCGCGTGTGCTGACTGTTACCATACTGTAGCCATCATAATGCTGGCTATCTTTAATCACAACAAAGATTGCAGTTAGCTCATCCCCATCAAGAGAATTGAGCTTTTCAATGCGGCTATTTGCAGATATAAAGCTTGATATAACTACGAGCACTGCAGCGCAAATAACTGTAAACTTAATTCGGTGTTTAATTGTAAACAATACAATAAATATAAGCAAAATCACTGAAGCAAAAATTACAAACAGTGTTTTTAGATAAAAAGCTAAAACCACCAAGGCGCAAGCGATAAGGGCCGCCAAGAACATTGGCCTTTTTACCACAACAGGCATAAAATCAGAAATTAATAATTCCTAAATGTTCAAGAAGTATTTTAAGACCTATAAGAATTAAAATCAGTCCCCCTGCAAGCTCTGCCTTAGATTTATAAACTGCACCGAATTTATGGCCAATGAATACACCCACTGCCGCCAATATAAAGGTTGTGATACCGATAAGTGTTATTGCCGAGATTATATTAACCTGTAAAAATGCAAATGTTATACCAACAGCCAGAGCATCAATGCTTGTTGCAATTGCTAAAACAAACAGCTCTTTTATATCAAATTTATCACAGTCATCGTCTTCTTCGTTTTTAAATGACTCATAGACCATTTTTCCTCCTATAAAAGCAAGAAGTACAAAGGCTATCCAATGGTCAAAATCAACTATGTAATCCTTAAAGTTTGCTCCAAGCAACCATCCTATAAGAGGCATAATAGCCTGAAAACCGCCAAAGAACAGTGCTATAAGCGCAGTTTGCTTAAGATTTAATCTTTGCATTTTAAGTCCTTTACAAACGGCTACCGCAAAAGCATCCATAGAAAGGCCAATTCCTATTAAAAATAATTCTACAAAGCCCATTATATCAACCTCAAATAATTATCGTTTTGTTTTGTTATTCCATTCCGTAACATTTTTTAACTCTTCAAAAAGAGCCACATAGCTTTCGTGGCGGCTCTTTTCAACCTTACCACTGTTCACAGCCTCAACAAGTGCGCATCCGCGTTCCTTTATATGTGTACACGATGTAAAATAACAATCATCAATATAGTTGGCGAAATCAGGAAAGCAATTAACCAAATTCAGCTTAAAATCATACGGGTTTTCACTGTTATCCACCGTTGAAAAACCTGGGGTGTCAACAACATAACCGCCGTCTTCCACAGCAAAGAGCTCTGTGTGTCGAGTT
>CAZIXG010000112.1:0-4157 GCA_964543305.1 uncultured Ruminococcus sp. | reverse complement strand
TCTGAAATCTCAGCCACAAGTGATAATATTTTATCTGTTATCTGATATGGCGGTACATATGACATTTTAACATCCTCCAACTTGCTTATTATCTTGCTTACTATCTTACCACATATTCATCAATTTATCAAGGATAAAATCATATTATTTGCAATTATAAACATAATAAAAAGGTTATAGGATTTTTGATAACACAGGCAACAATTCTATGTGTTGATGATTAATCCTAAAAAGTTTTCAGTTTGAAACCTTTCTTGTTTAAACTTTTTGTAGCACGGAACGGCTGGGGCTTAGTCTCCAGCCGTTCTTTTAAATTTCGGCAGAAAAAATTAACAGTAAGCGCATAATTTACCTATGATAATCCAAAAAGTATTTCACAGAATAATACTGCAAACGCAAACAAAAACTTATGCAAGTAAGGAGTGAAATACAATGGCTAAGAATGTAGTACCCGAAGCTAAGGAAGCTCTCAATCGTTTTAAGATGGAGGCTGCAAACGAGGTTGGTGTAAACCTTAAGCAGGGTTACAACGGCGATTTAACCTCTAAGCAGGCAGGTTCTATCGGCGGTCAGATGGTTAAGAAGATGATCGAGTCTTACGAAAACAGCATGAAATAAACCACACTTAACGTGTAGTTGACCCCTTAAAGAAGCGCCGACCGGAACAATATCCTGTCGGCGCTTTCTTTAAGAAGTATATCGTAACGATATTTAAGAATACTAACTACAAAGAGGTGAAATTAATGTTCGATAAAATTTGTTTAATTCTTGCTATTATCGGCTGCCTTAACTGGGGACTTGTTGGCCTTTTCAGCTTTGACCTTGTGGCATGGCTTTTCGGCGGCAGCGGTGCAATCATAAGCAGAATTGTTTACACCGTAATAGCCCTTGCGGGTATTTGGTGTGTTTCCCTGCTTTTCCGCTCGGACTCAGAACATGAAGTAGCACACAACAACTAAAAAGGAAAAAGAAGACTTGAAAATCAAGTCTTCTTTTATTTTTAACCTATTATAGTTGGTCCATTTTTTCCATAACCTTTTTATAATCGATTTTGAGTAGTCCTATATGCTCATCAGCAGCGCCGTAGCTTACAAGCAGATCGCCTTCGTGGAATATCATACCTGTGAAGAAAACGCAAGGTATTCTGAAGCGAGAGGGCATTTCCCAATCTTCAGCACAGCCAATCATCTTTTCGGGGCTTAATTTTTCAATTACCGGCATATCGTTTTCAACTTCCTTGAAAATCATAAACGACTGACCATAGCCTTCCTTCCAGTCCTTCTTGCCGTGGTAGTTAAGAAGCCATCTGCCCTCACCTATCGGGAGCGGTGGAACACTAGCTCCCACACGCTGGTCCTGCCAAGGCTCAGTGGGGCTCATAATCAATCTTCTCTTTACGTTATTATCGGTTGCAAAATCCTCGAAGTTTTCAGCAGCAGAGATAACGATTGAAGGCTTGGTTGCTGTGAATTCGGGATACTTATCAGGTGTTACAGGGCGCTGAAGCATTATATAGCAAAGCTTACCGTCAACCATCATTCTCTTTGAAAAGAACACAACATCGCGGTCTTCACCGTAAATGGGGTTATTAAGCGGTGTGATATAGGTAAATGCCTTTTCGTAATTTTTCTTTGAAAGCTCATCTAAATCAACCTTGTAAAGCACTGTAACGGTCGGGTTATCGTGTGTATAAAAAGGATTTTCCTCTTTAATCTTTGCCCAAGCTGGTAAGCAATGGCCCTTATAATCCGCAGCCCAATAAGCGCCCGGTGCAAACATTCTGCAAGCGGCAGTCATATAGCATACGCCGTCAATAAAGAACAGTCTTGGGTCTTCCAAGCAACCGTTAGTAAAATCGGGCACCTTTTCGCCCTTGTAGTTTGTTATATACATATTATCTTTTTCGTAGTTCAAAGCGGGTGCGATAGCAGGTCTATCTAAATCGAAGGTGAAATTCTCGCCATCGTCACTGTAGGCATAGCCTAAGAATATAGGATAAGGCATAGGCTCACCCTCGATACGAGCCTGTGAATAAGGACCGGTTGAGCGGAAAATCATATGTATTCTTTTAGTTTTAGGATCCTCAATAATTGCAGGATTTAAAACCATTTCGCTTGCCCAGTCAGAATTTTCTACAGGGGAAAGTAACTTTTTACGCCATAAAACTATTTCATTCATTTTTTGCACGCTCCTAACGCCAGATTTCGCAATAATTGTAACACTAACACAGGGTAAAGTCAATGCAAAAAGCAAAAAAGAAGACTTGAAAATTCAAGTCTTCTTTTTTTGACATATTATAGCTCGTTCATCTTATCCATAAGCTTTTTATAGTCGATTTTAAGTATTCCAACATACTGATCGGCAGCGCCGTAGCTTATAAGCAAATCGCCCTTATGGAAAATCATACCTGTAGTGAACACACAAGGCACTTTAAAGCGAGCAGGCATTTCCCACTCTTCTGCGCAAGCAAACATTTTTTCGGGGCTTAACTTTTCAATTACGGGAAGATCGTTTTCAACTTCCGTGAAAATCATAAACGACTGACCGTAACCCTCTACACTGTCCTTCTTACCGTGGTAGTTAAGAAGCCATCTGCCCTCGCCTATTTCGAGTGGCGGCACACTTGCTCCCACGCGCTGCTCCTGCCAAGACTCTGTGGGGGCGAGGATTAATCTTCTCTTTACATTATTATCTGTTGCAAAATCCTCGAGGTTTTCGGCAGCAGCAATAACGATTGATGGATTTTTTTCGGTAAATTCAGGATAAGTATTAGGTGTTACAGGGCGCTGAAGCATTATATAGCAAAGCTTACCATCAACCATCATTCTCTTTGAAAAGAACACAACATCGCGGTCTTCACCGTATTTAGGATTAGTTACTGCTGTAACATAGGTAAAGGCTTTTTCGTAATTTTTGTTTGAAAGTTCGTCTAAATCAACCTTATAAAGCACTGTAACTGTGGGGTTATAATGTAAACTAATAGTATAAAAAGGATTTTCCTCTTGAACCTTTGCCCACTGGGGTAAACAACTGCCCTTGTAATCCGCAGCCCAATATGCGCCTGGGGAAAACATTCTGCAAGCAGCAGTCATATAGCATTCGCCATCTATGAAGAACAGTCTTGGGTCTTCAATGCAACCGTTAGTAAAGTCGGGCTCCTTTTCGCCTTTGTAATTTGTAACAAAAACTTCTTCTTTTCCATACTTTAAAGCAGGCGCAAGAGCGGGCTTATCCAAATCAAAGGTGAAGTTTTCACCGTCATCGCTATAAGCATAGCCTAAATATATCGGGTAAGGAATAGACTCACCCTCAAGGCCATTCTGCGGACTGGGGCCAGTTGCGCGGAAAATCATATGAATTCTTTTGGTTTTAGGATCCTCAATAATTGCAGGGTTTAAAACCATTTCGCTTGCCCAATCTGTATTTTCTACGGGTGACAGCAACTTTTTACGCCACATTACTATTTCATTCATTTTTTGCACGCTCCTAACGCCAGTTTTCACAATTATTATAACATTAATAATACAATAAGTCAACACAAAAAACTGCACCGCTATTGCGGTGCAGCCTCAAAAATACCATTAGTTACAAATTGTAATCTCGGTATCCTTATCAAAGATGTGAATCTTAGAGGTTTCTAAAGCGATCTTAATCTTATCGCCGGGACGGGCAGTATTGGTGGGAGCAACACGAGCGTTGATAGCCTGACCTTCACAATTCATATAAAGGTAGGTTTCAGCACCCATAAGCTCGGTAACTTCAACATCAGCTTCAACGATACCATCAGTGTGGATAGCAAGAAGATCTTCTTCGTTGTGAACATGCTCAGGGCGAATACCAATAATAACTTCCTTGTCAACATAAGGAACAAGAGCATCGTTCTTATTCTTTTCAGCCGGAAGCTTAACCTTATACTTAACGCCTGCGCGTGTCTTTGTATCTTCAGAACCAAATTCTGCAAAGAAATCTTCGCCTTCTTTGAGAATCTTAGCTTCGATGAAGTTCATCTGAGGTGAACCGATAAAGCCTGCAACGAAGAGGTTGCAAGGATACAGATAAAGATTCTGAGGAGTATCAACCTGCTGAATAATACCGCTCTTCATAACAACGATACGGGTAGCCATTGTCATAGCCTCAGTCTGGTCGTGAGTAACATA
>CAZIXG010000111.1:0-4167 GCA_964543305.1 uncultured Ruminococcus sp. | reverse complement strand
AATCTCTATCCAACCCGCGCCCTTGCAAACACGGCAGCCCTTGCCGCCGCACTCAGAGCAGGAAACGTCAACCTCAACAGAGGGCTCTGTGAACGGGAAAAATGAGGGGCGGAATTTTACCTTGGTGTCGGCGCCGTAAATCTCGTGGGCAAACTGCTCGAGCACACCCTTAAGGTCGCACATAGTAACACCCTTATCAACAACAAGTCCCTCTATCTGGTGGAACACGGGTGAATGTGTTGCATCTACCTCATCTGCGCGGAAAACGCGGCCGGGGCAGATAACGCGGATGGGGGGCTTGCGGGTTTCCATTGTTCTTATCTGTGCGGCAGAGGTTTGTGTGCGAAGCAAAAGATTTTCGCCGAGGTAAAAGGTATCCTGCATATCGCGTGCAGGATGGTCGGCGGGAACATTGAGACACTCGAAGTTATAATAATCGGTTTCAACCTCAGGACCATCAACCACATCAAAGCCCATCGACTGGAAAATATCTATCATATCATCAAGCACGGTATTAAGCGGATGAAGCTTGCCCATTTTATCCTTTTTAGCAGGCAGAGTGATATCAATGGTCTCCTGCTGAAGCTTAAGCTCGGTAGCCTTGGCTTTCATTTCGCTTGTTTTTTCAGCAATTACCGCCTCAAGCTCAGCCTTTGCGGTGTTCACAAGCTGGCCCATAACGGGGCGCTCCTCAGCCGAAAGACCGCCCATCATCTTTAAAATTGCGGTAAGCTCGCCCTTTTTGCCAAGGTATTTAACGCGCACGCCGTCAATATCCTGAGCATTCTGTGCAGCAGCTATAGCTTCAAGCGCCGCCGCCTTAATTTGTTCAAGCTGTTGTTTCATAATCTAACTCCTTTTGTTTGCCTCCCTCTGACGAGGGAGGTGCCGAGGGACGAGGCGGAGGGAGAGAGCCTTTTTACTACCCTTCCACCGCAAGCGGTCCCCCTCCCCTGACAAGGGGAGGCTAATATGAAATTTAAAATAAATAAAAAGACTTCGCCCTGATATCACAGGACGAAGTCTGAAAACACAAACTCCGCGGTACCACCCGCATTTTCGCTCAAAGAGCAAACACTCTTGCGGCCTGTAACGGGACCGCCCGTCACCACTTAATAGGAATCTTTCCGTTAGGCAGTGCTGCTCAAAAGGGAACTTCAAATCGCTGTGAAATAGGCAGCTTTCAGCCAATGGCCGCCCTCTCTTAAAATCACTCACAATTCTACTTTTCTTTATCATCGCATTTAACAAAAAGATTATAACACAAATATTAAAAATTGCAAGAGTTTTTTAATTGCTAATTGAAAATTGCTAATTTTTTAAGGCGTTGCTAAGCGCGGCTAACTGCTCCATATTAAGCGCCTCGCCGCGAACAGTTTCACTAAGCCCGATTTCCAATAGCGCCTCACGAAGTGTAGCCTTTTCAATACCCATAGTATTAGAAACTGTGTTAAGCAGTGTTTTGCGCCTCTGTGCAAAGCAGGCCTTAACTAATTGAAAAAAGAATTTTTCTTCCTTCACTTCAACTGGCGCACTTTCACAAAGTGTGAGCTTTATCACCGCCGAGTCAACATTAGGCGGTGGCAGAAAGCTGCCTCTTGGCACCTCGAAAAGCTTTTCGGCGTGCGCATAGTAATTAACCGCCACAGTAACCGCTCCCGCATCGCGCGAGCCAACCTCGGCACAAAGGCGGTCCGCCGCCTCCTTTTGCACCATAACCGTAACCGAGCCTATCGGCAGGCGGCTTTCAAGCAGCATCATTATAACGGGTGAGGTGATATAATACGGCAAATTTGCACATATATTAACTGTATCGCAATCGGCAAATTCCTCACTCAGTATTGCTTTTAAATCAACCTTTAAAATATCGCCCCAAATCACCTTGGCATTATCACAGCCCTCAAGTGTTTTGGAAAGCACAGGCTTTAGCCGCTCATCAAGCTCCACCGCGACCACCTTTTTAGCGGTTTCGCTGAGCTCGCGGGTGAGAACTCCCGCCCCAGGGCCCACCTCAAGCACGCCCACACCCTGCCCGCCTGCGGCGGCAGCCATCCTTGGGCACACGCTATCATCTATTAAAAAATTCTGGCCAAGTGATTTCTTAAACGAAAAGCCCGCCGCCTCGAGCACCGATTTAACATCTTTTTTATTTGCAAGATTCACTATATTCACCTTTGTTTAAAAATTCGCAAGAACTACCCGCCTTCCTTGTGTAAAAGACAGAGGGATTGTTACATCGTTTGCATTTTGAATTTATTATATTAGAAAACAGATTTTATATCAACAAAATTTTAGATGACAAATAAAAAATAATATGTTACAATATATAAAAATATATTTTGGATGTGAATTTAAATTGGATAATCGTTATTTGGATATCGTTGTAAATGAAATGGCACCGTTTTTAGAAGAAAACGGCTTTAAGCTTCAGGAAAACGGCAGTTATTTAAGTGATAAAAAGGCAGTGGCTGTTGAATACAGTGAGGAGCGCCAGATGTATATCCTTAAAATGGCTGATGTTGAGGATGGCAAGGCTACCGAAATGCTTGAAGCTTGTGCTTGGCTTTTTGATGACTCGCAAAACGCTAAGGATGCCGAGGCGGTTGGTATTGACTTTGTTTCGACCATTCGCGATAATCTTGGCATAAAGCGCACACGCTCAGCCGCCGCGCAGGTGGAGCTGCCCACCGCCTCAAACGGAAACTATAATATCTCGGCTTTCACCAAAAAGGTGCTTGATATTTATCCGCAGTTTAAGGATACCTATAAGGAGCATGTTGCAAAGTATGGCAACTTCCTTTATCTCAACTTCTTTGGCGAAACCCTTGTTCCGCAGATTAAAACAGTTCTTAGTGAGAATAATAAAAAGAGCGTTAAAAAGCTCTATGAAATGCTTGAAAACGGCTATGTTCAAGGCGATAAGGACACCGTGAACGCGATAGTTGCCTGTGTTGCAGCCGCCTGTCTTGATAACGAAACGGTTACGGTTAACGCACAGGCTATGCTTGAAGCGGATACCCACTTTAAAAAGTCGGTAACTGAATTTACTAAAGCACTTGCCAAAAACGCAAAGCTCAAAGCTGCGTTTGTAAAATAATTTAAAGATTTAAATTTGGAGGTATTTTTTATGGGATGGATTTTATTTATTATTGCTGCGCTATTGCTGATTATAGTGATTCCCAATGTTCGCATAGTGCCGCAGGCAACACAGTTTGTTATCGAATTTCTCGGTAAATATAAGTGCACCTGGGATGCAGGCATTCATGTAAAAATACCTTTTCTTGAGCGCATATCAAAGCGCATCACCTTAAAAGAGCAGGTTATGGACTCTCCACCACAGCCCGTTATCACTAAGGATAATGTTACTATGCAGATAGATACCGTTGTGTTCTTCCGCATTTTCGATGCAAAGCTTTATACCTACGGTGTTGTAAATCCCATTAAGGCGCTCGAAAATCTCACCGCAACCACACTTCGTAATATCGTTGGTGAAATGGAGCTTGACGGCACACTCACCTCCCGCGATATCATCAATACAAAGATGGCTGAAATTCTTGATGAAGCCACCGACCAATGGGGTATGAAGGTAAGCCGCGTTGAGCTTAAAAATATCATCCCGCCCGCCGAAATCCAGAATGCAATGGAAAAGCAGATGAAGGCTGAGCGTGACCGCCGCGAAACACTCTTGCAGGCAGAAGGTCACAAGGCGGCAGCCATCACCCGAGCTGAGGGTGATAAGCAGGCTATGATACTCGCTGCTGAGGGTGAGCGTGATGCGCGAATTGCCCGAGCCGAGGGTGAAGCCAAGGCTATATACCTCTCTAAAAAAGCAGAGGCTGACGGTCTTATCGCGCTTAAAGAAGCTGGCGTTGATGCCGCAGTGCTTGAGCTTAAAAAGTATGAGGCGCTTGTTAATATGTCTAATGGAACCGCCGCAAAGCTTATCATCCCCACCGATGCTGTGAACACCGTTACCAACAACGCCATATTCTCCGAAACCACAGGTCTTGGCGATAACACAAAACCAGCCCCGAAGGCAAAGAGAACCTCCAAGGCAGACCTCTGCTGCGACGATTAATGCACAATTCACAATGCACAATTAAACTAAAATTAAAGCACCTGCTATGTTCAAACGGACAGTCGAGGACGCCTGTCCCTACATAGCAG
>CAZIXG010000110.1:0-4177 GCA_964543305.1 uncultured Ruminococcus sp. | reverse complement strand
AGTGTAAAAAAATCAAGTCTATTTTTAATTTTTATTTAAGACATTAAAAATATAACCTCCGTATCAAAAATACTGTAATAAAAAAATTTGTTAATTCATATTATTAAGCAGTGAAAAAGACATAAGACCAAAAGTTTCGGAGGAATATTTATGGCAAGTAAAAGTATATATCAGGATATTGCTTTAAGAACAGGCGGGGATATCTATATAGGAATAGTAGGTCCTGTACGCACGGGTAAATCCACCTTTATAAAACAATTTATGGATAAACTGGTTATGCCCAATATATCCGAAGAATATCAGAAGGAAAGAGCAATGGATGAATTGCCGCAGTCCTCATCAGGCAGAACAATAATGACCACAGAGCCTAAATTTATACCCGAAAAAGGGGTTAATGTAAGTCTTGATAATAATGCATCAATGAATGTTCGGCTTATTGATTGTGTGGGATATATAGTGCCAAGCGCGCTTGGATACATTGAGGGCAACGAGCCGCGAATGGTTAACACTCCTTGGTACAATGAGCCAATACCCTTTAATATGGCAGCAGAAATTGGCACCAAAAAGGTTATTAACGAGCATTCAACGATCGGTCTTGTGATAACCACCGATGGTAGCATTAGCGATATTCCGCGCGAAGAATATGCCGAGGCAGAGGAAAGGGTTATTAGAGAGCTATCAGGTATTGATAAGCCTTTTGTTGTGCTTTTAAATTGTATGTATCCAGAGTCCGAGGAAGCAACCAACCTCGCAGAGGAGCTATCTAAAAAATACGGTGTGCCTGTAATTCCTGTGAACTGCCTTGAGCTTACTGTAAATGATATCAAGCAGATTTTATCAAGGATATTATATGAATTTCCTGTTAAAGAAATAAATATAAATTTTCCCAAATGGATAAATTCCTTGCCTGTAGACCATTGGCTGAGGTCAGATCTTATTGAATGCCTGAAGATAGCCTCCGCAGATATTAAGCATGTTCGAGATATCAGCAATTTTGAAAGGGCATTCAAAGGCTGTGAAAACACCGATGGCTCAAAGGTGAATAATATCGATTTGGGACACGGAAAAGCGGATATTTCTGTAAGCGTAAAGCCATCGCTTTTCTATAAAATTCTTGCTGAAACTACGGGGCTCATTATCAATGATGAGCAGGAATTGATGTCTAGTATTGCAGAGCTTGCATCGATTAAAAATGAGTATATGCGGGTTAAGGATGCCCTTGATGAGGTTGAGGCAACGGGCTACGGTATCGTGATGCCTTCTATTGAAGAGCTTACCCTTGAAGAGCCCGAGATAGTCAAGCAGGGTGGCAGATACGGCGTGCGTTTGCGCGCATCAGCGCCTTCTATTCACCTTATGAAGGCGAATATTACCACCGAGGTTAGCCCTATTGTTGGCACTGAAAGGCAGTCGGAAGACCTCGTAATGTATTTGCTGAA
The DNA here is from genome assembly GCA_964543305.1 of uncultured Ruminococcus sp. Taxonomy (GTDB): domain Bacteria; phylum Bacillota; class Clostridia; order Oscillospirales; family Acutalibacteraceae; genus UBA737. The sequence goes on along the minus strand of CAZIXG010000110.1, from coordinate 2,738 downwards.
TGAGTTTGAGGAGGACCCTGTTAAAATTTGGGATTCTAATATTTTCGGCAAGTCGTTGCATGAGCTTGTCAACGAGGGTTTGCATACCAAGCTTGCAAGAATGCCTGTTGATGCGAGAATGCGCGTTCAGGAAACTATTGAGCGTGTTATTAATGATGGCTGCAACGGACTTGTGTGCATAATTCTTTAAATTAATTTATCTCTTGAAATATCGTCTGTTATTTGGTATTATATAAAAGACGAATTTTTGGAGGTGCCTTATGCGCGTAAGAAATATAAAAACCTTCTTAATAATATTTTGCATTTTTTCAATATTGTTCGTTTTTTCGGGCTGTGCAGGTGAAAGAGAAATTTATGCAGAATCCTCTGATTTTGCTACCTATCCTGATTATTGGAACGATTTCAATAGTTCTCACGATAGCACTGATTCCTCCAAAAACACTACAGGTGAAACAGAGATAATCACAGATGATTCTTCCGTTGATAACTCTATAATTGATAATCCTTCATCTGAAAGTGCATCAACCGATGTATCAAGCGGTGAAAATTCCTCAAGCGATAGCGAGAGTTCTGTTGATAGTGAATCAACACCTTCCGAGGATGAGAACACTGAGGATACAACTTCACAACCAGATGTGGATATGAGCCATCAAGGACCAATCGTGTTCTTTTGATAACCTATGAATATTTAAGCAACCATAGTCAAACGACTATGGTTGCTTTTTTACATTTGATAACGGATTTGATTCAATTGCATTTTTAATCTGATTATTTGATATATGTGTGTATATTTGGGTGGTTCCAAGGTTTGAGTGGCCAAGAATATCCTTTAAGACACGAATATCAACATCGCCGTGCTGATACATCAGTGTGGCGGCAGTGTGGCGCAGCTTGTGTGTGGAATAGCCTTGACCGCCAAGCCCAGCTTTTTCAAGGTAGGTTTTAACAATGTGTTGAACGGTTTTGTTACTGATTCGCCTTTTATTTCTGCTTATAAATAGAGCATTGCGGTCGGAAAATTCAATGCCGTCATTAGGTCTTACAGCTAAATATGCCTTTATTGCTGATTCGCAGGCTTCGTTTATGTATACAATTCTTTCTTTATTGCCTTTGCCTAGCAGTCGCATAGTGCCATCGGCGCGTATATCACTTAGATTTAAGCCACAAAGCTCAGATAATCGCATTCCGCAATTAAGGAACAGTGTGAGAATGCAATAATCTCTTTCTTTGTTAGGTCCTTCAACACTGTTTAATAATTCAAGCGAGTCCTCAAGGCTTAAGTGCTTTGGAAGCCCCGATTTCACCTTGGGGGAATCAAGCATCTCTGCGGGATTAGTTTCAAGAAGGTGAATTTGAGATGTTAAGTACTTAAAAAATATTCTAAGCGTTGAGGTCTTTCTAGCTCTTGTAGCGGCATTGTTTCCACGCTCGTTTTTGCAGTACACAATAAAGGAATATAAATCTGAAATTGTTACGGTGCTGATAAGCTTTGCATCAACATTTTCAATAGCAATTTCCTCAAAGGGTGTGTTTTTATCCACCATACCTCGAATTTGCAGTAAATAGCGAAAGAACATCTGCAGGTCAAGGAAGTATTCATCAACCGACTTCGATGATTTTCCCTTAATGGTTTCGTTATAGGTTAAAAAATCGCGCAATATTGGAGGGGCAGATAACAGTATTTCGTGTTTCATATTGCAACTCCTCCCTAAATTTATTAGAATATATATGTATTTTATCATTTTGCATCAAAAAAAGCAACATTAAAGAAATCTTAATAATTTAACTTATTTTATCTTAAAAATTTTATTGTTAAAATATATTCGGAGGTTGGGGATATGTACAACATACTTGTTTGTGATGATGAAAAGGATATTGTTTCAGCGCTGAAAATTTATCTCGAATCGGATGGATATACCGTTTTTGAAGCATTTAACGGTAAGCAGGCAATTGATATTATGGATAAGGAAAATATCCATTTAATACTTTTGGATATAATGATGCCTGAATTAGATGGCATTTCAGCGATGCTGAGTATCCGCGAAAAGCATAATGTGCCTGTTATTTTGCTAACTGCAAAAAGTGAGGATACCGATAAAATTTTGGGACTTAATGTTGGCGCGGATGATTATGTGACAAAGCCGTTTAATCCGATTGAGTTGCTCGCCCGCGTGCGCTCACAAGTAAGGCGATATACAAAACTGGGTAGTAATGTTCAGGAGGATAGCAGTATCATTTCAATTGGAACAGTCACCTTAAACGATGCATCTAAGGTTGTAACCGTTGATGGGGAGGCAGTTTCGCTCACACCGACCGAATATGAGATTTTAAAGCTTTTAATGAATAATAAGGGCAGAGTTTTATCGCAAAAAGAAATTTATGAAAGCGTGCGCAAGCAGACCGCTTTTGGAGCTGAAAGCACAGTTGCAGTACATATTCGCCATCTTCGCGAAAAAATAGAAATTAATCCAGCCGAGCCGAGATACATTAAGGTTGTATGGGCTCATGGATATAAATTTGAGGGATAAGCAATGAAAAAAACAAAAAATAAACTTTGGGTAAACATTATAGTTGCCGTTTTAACATATCTTTGCCTTATAGCGCTTATTGTATCTGTTGCAGGCATAGGTGTTATGTTGCGTCTGGATTTCTATACTCAAAAATGCACTGAGGTATCCGATGATGTAATGAATTCGCTTCTTGAAAGCGAGGTTTGGCATGTTGGAAATTATTATTTC
>CAZIXG010000109.1:3676-4215 GCA_964543305.1 uncultured Ruminococcus sp. | reverse complement strand
GGTCTCGCGGTTTATCTTGAGCGGGATATTGTGTGCCTCGGCATACTCTATCTCCTCTTCTCTGGACTTGATATCCCATTCGCGCCAAGGAGCGATTATAGGCATATTGGGAGCAAAGTGCTTAATTGTAAGCTCAAAACGCACCTGATCATTTCCTTTGCCTGTGCAGCCATGGCATATAGCATCAGCGCCCTCCTTGATGGCTATATCAACAAGGCCCTTTGCAATACATGGACGCGCATGGCTTGTACCTAAAAGATAATCTTCGTAAATAGCGCCCGCCTTAACGCAGGGAATTATGTATTCATCAACATATTCATCGGTCTGGTCAAGAACATAAAGCTTTGATGCGCCTGTTTTAATCGCCTTTTCCTCAAGGCCCTCAAGCTCATCAGCCTGACCAACATTGCCCGAAACCGCGATAACCTCACAATTATTATAGTTTTCCTTAAGCCAAGGGATGATGATAGATGTATCAAGTCCGCCTGAATAAGCGAGAACTACTTTTTTAATATCCTTCTTATCCATTTCTGTTTCCT
>CAZIXG010000109.1:0-3666 GCA_964543305.1 uncultured Ruminococcus sp. | reverse complement strand
TAGGCAAACCATTATATGCCTGTTTATGGCATTTGTCAAGCATTTTTTGAATATTTATTCAATTATTTTTTATTTTATGCAAATTAATTGCATATTTCTCAAAATATGCAGAATATCAGACTTAAAAAGCATAAAAATGACGAAAAGAAAACTTCTCGTCATTTTAATTTTAAAGTATTTCTTTTATATCGAGTATGTTTTGTATCTCATAAGTAGAAATATTTTTACCCACATCACCTTTTGGATTAAGCCAACAGCTATCCACACCGAAGTTTATAGCACCTAAAATATCGGAAGACTGCGAATCGCCGATAACAATTATTTTTGATTTATCCTTTTCGGGCGAGTTTGCCATAACATAATCGAAGTATTCCCTCTCGGGCTTTTGATGGCCCGCATCCTCCGATACAAACACATAATCGAAATACTGCCTTAATCCGCATTCCTCAATTCTGCGATACTGTGTAGTGGACACGCCGTTTGTGGTTATGCATACGGTATATCCCTTTTTCTTTACATATTTTAGCGCCTCCTCAGCGCCCGCCATAACATCGTGCCCCGCCGCTAAAAGACCAAAATAGTCCTTAGACATTTTTTCAGGGTTGCCTGTTAAGTCGTGAAAATCGAGGAAGGTTTTGAATCTACCCGCAAATATTTCGTTTTTCTTAATTTCGCCTCGTTCAAAGCGCTCCCACCAGCTTTGGTTTATCCTTGAATAGCTGGATATTATCTCCTCACTTACAGGAAAGCTATGAAGCTTTAAAAGCTGTTCAATGGCATTATGCTCGGTTGCGGTGAAATCAAGTATTGTATTATCAAGATCAAAATAAACAGTTGTATACTTTTTCATTTTCTATCCTATCAGATGAAAAGATTTTGAATAACGCTGGATATAGCATCAAATATATTCGTTGTTATTATCAGAATGAGTATACCAAGCCACGCCATACCCGATGAGGTACCGCCTATGGAGGCGAGTCCCAACTGATAATAACGCGGGTCAATATTGCTAGCCCGATAAATGCTTATCTGCTGAGCGATATGCTTTTTATAAAAATGCATTGAAAAAAGTCCACCGAGAAGCATTGTTGCCAAGCTGATTACGCCCTCAATTAAGGAATACACAGGCGAATATTCAAGTGCATCATACTCATCAAGCAAGAAATCAAAATAACCGTTTTGTCCTTCAATAAACTGCTCGAAGCTTTCCTCGTAAACAGGGCCTGCTATACCGCTGACATAGCCATCAATAACTGCATTAGCGCCACCCAGCAACACACCTATTGCCACTAAAATCAAGGCGATTTTATACATCTTACGATAGAAAAACCAAATAGCCGCGCCCAAGGGTCCGAACATATAGCCGAGCAACGCTACGGGCCAACACCAGCTAACACGCGAGCCCGAAAGCTCCATTTTAGAAAACTTGGGCACAAATTTCATAGCATTCTTGCCCGTAAAGGTTATAACATCATCGGTGGGATTGCCATCGATTGTGTCTATAATAAACGGAGGCTGTGAATAGTCATAGGCAGTATATCCACTGTTTTCCTGAGTTCTGCGGCCTGCAAAATTATCATATTTCGGGTTGTCATTTGTGCTATGATTAAAGTTGCTACCTTTATTGTTTTCTTGGGCACCACCCTCCACTGCGAGGGCAGTTCCGCAATTTTTACAGTATGTATACTGCGGCTCGTTTTCGGTGCCGCATTCAGGGCAAATGTTGATATTTTTACTCATATATAAATCCTCCTAAAACAACATCATTACAATTGAGGGCAGATATAATCCTATAACGCAAGCAATTAGGCTGAGTCCCCCTTTACGGCGGAAATCCATATTAATATCGTCGCTTTCGGTCTTAATTTTCTTAATAGTGGATACAACATAATTTCTATAAATCAAATCACCGAAAATGCCAGAGATTATACGGAGAATCAGATTACACACACCACCTACAAAGGCGGTAGCAACTGCCACCATACCTATTGAAGGAAGGTTTTCGGCAATAACGCCAGCCATCTCAACATAATTGTTAACACTTTCCGTATCGATATAATAAATCGCATTTGTGAAGGGTATCAGCAGCATAGAAAACGCTACTTGAAGCGCACCCACAAGTGCACCCGCCTTATACATTTTACGGGATAAAAACCACGCGCAGGGCTCTAAGAAAGCAAGCCAATTCCATGATGTACGCTTTTTTAAGTTTTTAAATGCGGCAAACTTAGGTAAATAGCGTTGAGAATTGGTGGAAACGAATCGCTTAGCCTCATCAGCGGTAACTCCATCACCTATATCCATATCGGCAGGAACACCGCCAAGAAAATCGAACATAACAAACTTTCCGCCGCTTTTAGCAAGATTAGGAGCGCCGCACTCAGGGCACATATTTTCGCTGAAATCATAGCTTTCGCCGCACATACCGCATTTCACATAAGCGCTATGCGAAGGCTCGCTTTTATCACCCTGCTCATTCTGAGCGTTTTCTTGCTCTGGGGGCTTTCTTTTATACTGATTATCGGTGCCGTGAAAAGCCTCAACACCGCAGTGACCTACCGTTTTATAGCAATCCTTGTGGTGGGGTGCTCCGCATTCGGGGCAATATACCACATCATCGTCCTCAAAAAGATATGCGTGGCACACAACGCACTTTTCACCTTTAACATCAAAACTCATACTGTAGCGCCTTTCAAATCATCAATTTTAGAGAATATGGTATCAAAATATTCCTTACCGTAGTTATGGTATTCACCGTTTTCTATCATACGGATAAATTCATCACGACTTATCCACTTTGCCTCTGCTACCTCACTGGATTGAAGGCGAAGTCTTTCGCTTGAAACATCGGTGTTTACAAGCCAAACATCAAGCAATGAATTTCTGCGCTTAAAGCGGGTAAGCTTTTTTAGAGTATGGCGATTTGAGGGAATACCAAGCTCCTCAAAAAGCTCACGATTGGCGGCGGTATAGGAGCTTTCCCCCGCTATTGCGGCGCCGCCTGTTGCCGCCCATTCGCCAGGCATCAGTTTTTTATCATCCGCTCTGCGCTGAACAAGAAATCTGCCATCAGATGATACAATCCAGATATGCACCACAAGGTGATATTCCCCAGGGCGAAGATTCACTCTACCGCGGAGTGTTGTTCTGCCTGTGGGATTTCCCTCGGCATCTAAAATATCCCATTTTTCAACATTCATCATCTTTTCTCCACAACATTACCCTGCGCCTTATATATGCTGTTTTCACTCACATATCCACGCACGCTCGACAAGGGATATATATTCGTATTTTTCCCGATTATAGTGCCAGGGTTCAGAACACTGCCACAGCCCACTTCAACGCAGTCACCAAGCATTGCGCCGAATTTTTTAAGACCTGTTTCATACTTTTTGCCACCCACATTAACTGCAACGAGCGTTTTATCAGACTTCACATTAGAGGTTATAGAGCCTGCTCCCATATGAGAACGATAGCCAAGGATAGAATCACCAACATAGTTATAGTGGGGAACCTGAACGCGGTCAAAAAGTATAACATTCTTAAGCTCGGTGGAATTTCCTACCACACAGTTTTTGCCAACAATTGCATTGCCGCGAATAAATGCGCAATGGCGAATTTCCGCATCTTCATCTATAATGCAAGGTCCCATTATGGAAGCGGAGG
>CAZIXG010000108.1:0-4276 GCA_964543305.1 uncultured Ruminococcus sp. | reverse complement strand
GGTCCATCTTCTCGGCTATGAGCTCTTCGCTCGGCTCATATCCGTTTTCGTGTAGAAGCTGGCTTTGAATCTTCTTAAGGCGGTTAATGGTCTCCACCATATGAACGGGGATTCTGATAGTTCTTGCCTGATCGGCAATAGCGCGGGTTATCGCCTGACGAATCCACCAAGTAGCATAGGTTGAAAACTTAAAGCCCTTGGTGTGGTCGAACTTGTCAACTGCCTTTATAAGGCCAACATTACCCTCTTGAATGAGGTCAAGGAAATACATACCGCGGCCTACATATTTTTTCGCAATACTTACAACAAGACGAAGGTTGGCTTCTGTTAGGCGCTGCTTTGCATATTCATCGCCCTGAGTAATTCTGATTGCAAGAGCAATTTCCTCCTCAGAGGTGAGAAGCGGAACGCGACCTATCTCACGAAGATATACCTTAACAGGGTCATCAAGGGACATATTTTCAACCGAAATATCATCCTCAAGATTATCAACATCAACCTCTTCAAACTTAAGCTCATCCTCTGTTGGTTCCTCATCAAAATCAAGCTCCAGCACAGAGGGATCGGTCATAAGCTCCTCAAGGTCATCGGGCGCATTCTCTATATCGTCAAGAGCATCCTTTTTGGCAGCCTCTTCCGCCGCAAGGATATTCTCCTGCTCGCCGATCTCTTCTATTTTCTGCTCTTTCTCAATATTTGCCATAGCTTTTAGTTCCCCTTTTGTTTTGATTCTATTATCTTTTTAAGGCTTTCAGCCCAATCATCGTTAGACATATTTTTAACATCTGCCGATTTTTTCCTTATTCCCTCATCTAATATTACCTTAATACTGTCTTTTAATACAATCAAGGCGTTTTTATCGCCTTTTTCGCTATTGGTAAGGGATGCGAGATAACCCATCTCCGCTCCCGACAGTATTTCGCCGAAATAGGATAAATCGGGATTTCTGCCTGTGGATATACACTCTGTTATAGCGGAATATATTCTTCGGTTAAGTGAAGTTAGCATATCATCAGGCTTTAGTTTTTCGTAAGCAGTTTCATAAAAATCGGGATGCTGCATAAGCACTGCTATAATCGATTCCTCTGCCGCTACCGCCGCGGGATAAAACCGCCTTTCGGGGTTAACATCTCCCCTATCAAATTTAGGGGTTATTATTTCTGATATTTCCCGTCTTTCACGCTTTTTGCGGTTGGCTTTTCTTATTTCATCAACCTTACCTTCAAGCGCTGTACGGGATACACCATATTTATCCGAAAGTCTGCCGATATAAAGGTCGCGCGTCATAACATCGTTAGATTCCGCTATTATCTGCGCCGCGCGGGCAAGATATTGAAGCCGCCCATCATCCTGAGTGACATCTATTCCCTCAACCGCCGTTAAAAGCTTATACTCTATCTCACTTACTGCGCCCTCTAAAAGCGCCTTAAACCGTGCAGAGCCGTGCTTTTTGATAAATTCATCTGGATCCTTACCATCGGGCAGTACTACCACCCTAACCTCAAGGCCCGTATCCTTAAGTATCTCACCTGCTCGCTTTACCGCCTTTTGACCTGCGGCATCCGAGTCAAGCGTGAGCACTATCTCCTTGGTGTAGCGGCTCAGTAGCTTCGCCTGCTCTGATGTAAAAGAAGTGCCAAGCGCCGCAACGGCGTTTTCAAAGCCTGCCTGATGCAGCTGAATAACATCCATATTTCCTTCCACCAATATAACACGCTCATCACAGTGGTTTTTGGCAAAATTCATAGCAAACAGATTATCACTCTTTTTGTAAATAGGAGTATCCGAGGTGTTAACATACTTGCCACCCGCCTTGTCCTCCCCCGGCATTGCCCTGCCGCTGAAGCCTATCACCCTGCCGCGGATATTGATTATCGGGAACATAACACGCTTACGGAAACGGTCATAATATGTACCTTTCTGACTTTTACCGATAACATTCGCCTGCATCATATCGGGTATTGTAAACCCGTGTGCCTTAAGGTGCTTTATAAGCGCATCCCAGCTATCGGGGGCGGCGCCCAAGCCAAAGTGCTTTATGGTTGAAAGGGAGAGCCCTCTGCCCGTTAAATAATCAAGCGCCCATTTACCCTCGGGCGACATAAGATATGTATGATAAAACTTTGCCGTTTCGCGGTTGATTTCATATATTGTGTTTTTAAGGCGTTGCATCGAATCGTCATACCCATCCTCGGGCAGTGTTATTCCACTGCGCTCCGCAAGCAGCTTTACAGCCTCAATATAATCGAGATTTTCGATAAGCTTTACAAAGCTGAAAACATCGCCGCCAACGCCGCAGCCGAAGCAATAAAACGAGCCGTTTTCGGGGTATACGGTAAAGGATGGTGTTTTTTCATTGTGGAAAGGGCAAAGTCCCACCAGATTCTTACCCCTGCGCTTTAAATTCACATAGGGCGCCATAACCGTTTCAATATCATTGCGGTATTTTATCTCGTTTATAACTTCCTCGGGTATAGCCACTTAAAAACACCTGCCTTTCTTATGTATCTTATATCGTTATATTTTCCAAGCCTTTGGTATATAAATATCGGAATAGGTTGTAACGGCAAAATGGTCGGTCATACCTGCGATATAATCTGCCGCCGCACGCTCAATACCCTCTTGCTCCAAAATAAGCTTGTATTCATTATCAAGCTTATCAGGATTTTTAACAAGGTGCTCATATATACCGTTCATTATTCCCTGCACCTTAGCCTCCTCAGCCTTGGCAACGGGGTTTCTGTAAACATATTCAAAAAGAAATTCGTGCAATTCATTATAAAATACTTCGATGCTCTCATCCATTTTAACATCAGCATCCTTAGTGTTTTGAACCACCGATTTCACAAGACAGTCTATCCTCTGCGATTTACTGCCGCCGAGAGCCTGTCTTATATGTAAGGGTATATCCTCTTCACGGATAATTCCCGCCATCACCGCATCATCAATATCGTGATTTATATAGGCGATGCGATCCGAAAAACGGACTATCTTGCCTTCGGGGGTGCTTGCCCATTCGCCGCGGGTGTGGTGGAGAATACCATCCAACACTTCGGTGGTAAGATTTAGTCCCTTTCCTGCGCGCTCAAGCCGCTCACACACGCGAACACTCTGCTCAAAATGGGTAAAGCCGCCGAAAAGCTCATTCAAGGCGCGCTCACCCGCATGGCCAAAGGGGGTATGTCCTAAATCGTGGCCTAAGGCTATTGCCTCGGTAAGGTCCTCGTTAAAGCGGAGAGCTCTCGCAATTGTGCGGGCTATCTGCGAAACCTCAAGAGTGTGGGTAAGGCGGGTGCGGTAATGGTCTGATTCAGGGGAAAGAAAGACCTGTGTTTTATGCTTTAAGCGCCTGAATGCCTTGCAGTGGATTATACGATCGCGGTCACGCTGAAAGGCGGTGCGAAGCTCGCATTCATCCTCGGGAGTGGCGCGCCTCTTTGTATCGCCGCTAAGTGTTGCATAGCCCGATAGTGTTTCACGCTCTATGCGCTCTGTAATCTCTCTTACACTTTCCATTTCTCCGCCCCCTTTTTTATGTTGCTATTAAATATATTAGTAAAGAAAATAAAAAATCCTCTGTATTTTTTAAATATTAAAGGGAAAAAGTGAATTTTTTTGTAAATTTGCAGTGAGCTTTGACGAAAAGGCTTCTCTGAGCTTGTTTTCAAAGTCCTGCGTGTCATCAAGCTTTAACACAAAGCTTATCTTAACCGTATCAGTAAATTCGGTGTTGGCTATCATACCACCACAGTCCTCTATAAGGGAAACAAGCCTTGCATGAGCACTGTAATCGCACACAATTATATATTCACAGCACGGGCACATCTGCACGCGGCAGGCATTTTCAAGCGCATCCTTGGCACTTGTGCTATATGCGCGCACAAGGCCGCCTGTGCCCAGCAATATACCGCCGAAATAGCGTGTAACCACAACCAAAGCATCCACAATACCGCTTCCTTTGATAATATCAAGTATCGGCTTCCCTGCGGTGCCGTGGGGCTCGCCATCATCAGAAAAGCGGGCGGTGCCATCACGAAGGATAAAGGCATAAACATTATGCCGAGCATCCCAATATTTTGATTTAAGCTCTGCTATTATACCGCTCGCCTGCTCCTCACTTTCACAGTGATAGGCATTAGCAATAAAGCGGGAATGCTTTTCCTCGTACTGGGCGCTGCTTTCGCCCTTTATGGTTATATATTCCTTCATAAGCGCACCTCCTTTTAAAAGAAAAACCGCAACCATATAATGATGGTTGCGGAATTGCGGTAAAAAT
>CAZIXG010000107.1:0-4302 GCA_964543305.1 uncultured Ruminococcus sp. | reverse complement strand
GGGTGCTGAGCGTTATGAAATTGATGCTGATAAGTGCTGCGATTGCGGTGCTTGCGCAGCAGGCTGCCCCGTAGAGGCTATTGTTGAAGACTAATTTATGTCTTAAGCAGAATAAAACGCTCGAACTTAAAGTTCGAGCGTTTTTGTTTTTTATTGTATATTTAAGATTCTTCCTCGCTAATGCTCGTCAGAATGACAATTATATAGACAATTCTATAGATATGTCATTCTGAGCGCACGCGAAGAATCTTAATTGCGCTCTGTTAATCAAATAAACAGCTCCACCACAAACACCGCAACGCACGCGAGCGCCGATACCACCGGCAGACTGCCGTTTATAAGTGCGGCGATGATCGCCACTATAAAGCCTGCCAGCGCCGACCACATACTGTTTGTGGAGTCAAGAATGGCGGGGAAGGTCATAACTGCCAAGGTTACAAAGGGCACATAATAAAGGAAGGAACGAAAAAACTTATTTGTTATCTTTTTCTTTATAAGCGCCAAGGGCAGCATTCTTATAAGATAGGTCACAACCGCCATAACGGCGATATAAATAAATATGTTACCGCTCATCGGCTTCCCCTCCTTCCTGCTCATTTACAGGGAAAAGCAAAGCCGCGGCACCAGCCACAACAAGCGTTAAAATGATTATTCTAAAGCCTTGGGAAATATCGGACAAAATCGGTGCTTTTGCAAATATAAGGCTTAGCGCCATAGAAATAACTATAATCCCCAAAAGCTTTTTATCACCCTTAGCAGGCGGCAGGATAATGGCGATAAACATACCATAAAGCGCAACGCTTAGAGCGCTGAGACACCTTGGCGGCAGCAGTGAGCCCGATATCGCGCCGAGCGCCGTACCAAGCACCCAGCCTATCCACGAAATGCTCACAAGGCCATAGAAATACGCAGGCGGAACATCGCCATCGAAAACGGAGGAAACGCCGAAAATTTCATCAGTGTTGCCAAACGCCATAAGATAGCGGTGAACTATCTTCATTTTTTCGCTAAGTCTTTGTGAAAGAGATGAGGACATAAGGCAATAGCGCAGATTTATAACTAACTGGGTAAGCGCCATTTCGATATAGCCAGCGCCGCTTGCTATCACCGTAAGCGCTGCAAACTGACCGGCTGAGGTGAGGTTGGTTGCAGACATTAATATCGCTTCCAGTATTCCAACGCCGCTATCGCGCGCGGCTATACCGAAGGTAAAGGAAACCGCTATGTAGCCTAAGAAAATCGGTATTCCGTTTTTGACGCCTTTTTTAAAAAGGTTTAGGTTGTTCATTTTCACGCCTTCTTGACTTTAATGAATATAAAAAGTATAATTTAATCAGTTCTTTTAAAGATGTGACTATATTCCGAGCTTTGCGCCATAGAAACAAAATCGTTGGCGCCGATTATCATATGGTCTATAAGCTGCACGCCCACTCTTGAAAGCGCATCCGCCGCCATTTCTGTAAGCGTTACATCGTTATGGCTTGGCAAAAGCATTCCGCTTGGGTGGTTGTGAGAGAGCACCACGGCGGTGGCGCCGCGGTCAAGAATTAGCTTTGCCAAATCTCTTAAGGAAAGTCCCACCGAGCCGATATCACCCTCGGAAATAAAATCAAAGCAGATGAGCTTGCCTGCGGTATCCATACTGAGCACGCCCGCCTTTTCACCTTGAAGGCCCGCATAGTACTTTAACAGGTATTCACCCATCTGGTCAAGGCTCATAAATGTTGGCTCTTTTGCCGCCTTGTCCTCAAGATATTGGCGGGCGATGGGCATTATCAGTTTAAGAAGCACCGCCGCGTTTTCGCTCATACCGCGAAATTCTTTGAGCTCCTCAACAGGCGCATCAAGCACATCTGCAAGTGTGCCGTACCTATTTATCATTTGATGGGCAGTTTCGTTGGTATCTATCCTTGGTATGCAGTAAAACAGCAGCAATTCAAGCATTTTATGTGGCGGCGTGCTTCTATCAAAGCCGCGGCTTAAAAATTCCGCGCGAACACGCTTTCTATGTCCCTCGTGCAGATTTTCTGCCATATATACTACACCTCCAAAAAGGAATTTTTTATGAAAAGCTTTACTATTACAAAAAATGATGCCGAGCAGCGTCTCGATAAATTTATCACTAAGGTATGCCCCACTCTGCCGAAGGCGCTTATGTACAAGTATATCCGCACCAAACGGATAAAGATAAACGGCAAGCGCGGTGAGATTTCCACCAGACTAAGGTCGGGCGATTTGGTGGAGGCTTATATTAACGACGAGTTTTTCGCACCCGCCAAGCCAAGATACGACTTTTTAAGCTCCCCCGACCGATTAGACATTGTTTATGAAGACAAAAATATAATTCTTGTGGATAAAAAGCAGGGACTCCTTGTTCACCCTGATGATAAGGAATATCACGACACGCTTATCGGCAGAATTCAGCACTATCTTTATAAAAAGGGCGAATATAACCCTGATGCCGAAAACAGCTTTAAGCCCGCCCTTGCAAACCGCATAGACCGAAACACAGGCGGCATAGTTATCGCCGCAAAAAACGCCGAGGCGCTTCGCATACTCTGCCAAAAAATCAAGGACCGCGAGATAGATAAGCGCTACCTCACAGTGGTGCACGGAATTCCTAAGCAAAAATGCGCCACGCTTGAAGGCTTCCTCGAAAAGAATGAGGATAAAAACCGCGTTTATTTAAGCCACAAAAAAACCGATCTTAACCGCACCATAAAAACCCGCTACCGCGTGCTTGAAAGCAAAAACGGACTTTCTCTTTTAGAAGTGGAGCTGCTAACGGGCAGAACACACCAGATAAGGGCGCATCTTGCATCCATCGGGCATCCGCTTTTAGGTGACGGCAAGTACGGCAAGCTACAAAACGATAAAAAGCTCGGCTTTAACAAGCAAGCGCTTTATTCATATAAGCTAAGCTTTTATTTTGATACCGATGGCGGTATATTGCAGTACCTGAACGGCAAAACCTTTACAGTAAACGATGTTTGGTTTGCAAATGAGCTTTTTGGCGAAGGCTATAAATCGCTTTTAAAATAACAAAATTGATTTTATCATAGTTTGATTTGGTTGTAAAGTTTTTTATATAATAAAAAACATAAGCCTCTGCTTAATTTAAAGCAGAGGCTTTTTGTTGCCGCTTTAATTGTTCGCGCTTGTTGTGGCGTTACCTGATCCATCCATCGCGTTGCCCACTGCATCTCCCGCTTTTTCCATAGCGTTTCCTGCATCATCGGCAGCAGATTCCACTGTGGAGCCAAGCGACGAGCTCTTGCCGTTTGTGTTACCGCTGGTATCACCGTTTGCATCGGCATTCGAGCCATTACCGCAGGCAGTTAATGAAAGCGCAAATACAATTGATAAAGCTAAAGCAATTATTTTTTTCATTTTTCATTCCTCCCATATTAGTATTTACAGCATTCTTAGAAAAAAGCAGAAAAAGTTTTACAATTTATATAATTTTATGTTTTAGTACTGTAAGGCAACGGGATATTGGAAAACAAATAGTGTAAAATATAATTTTTTGCTAATAGCGCACGAATATCTATTTGTATTTAAAAAATAATCTATCATACCATAACTACTACAAAAACACCTTGTTCCCAAAATTGTTTATGGTATTCTAAAGTGTTATGAAAATGCAAACAGTAAAAGACAGAAACGAAACAATCGTTTCTGTCTTTTGTATTTAAATATAAGTATGTTTTAAATAAGCTACTGTTTTTTATTATTTACCGCCTTGGTTATATAAGCTGCCGCTATGCCTATGCCAAAATAAACGGCGGCGGCAATTATATAAGAAAAGTCAAAGCCTGTTATAACAGTTTCGGCTATCAGGAATATTGCGGCATTAATTGCGGGCAGATACCACTGCACCTCTTCGCCCCAGCCGCTTAAAATACCGATTGCTATTGATACCAAGGGATTAAGTGCGAAAATAAGCAACAGCAATATGCCAAGCGCATCTATTCCGCCGATAAAGCCTATCACAAGGCCGGGGAATGCAACCATAGCAAGCAGTGAAATTATTATAGAAATTATGGTTCTTGTTTTCATAAATTTTCTCTCCTCAAAATTTATATTTTAAAAGCAAAACGGACGGATACTCACTATCTATCCGCCCGTTTTTTGTTTTTGTTCGGTGGGCGGCTTATATGTCGCCAAAAACCACTTTATTACTTAAAGTATCTATTAAGAAGTCCCTCAAATGCCTTACCGTGTCGAGCTTCGTCACGAGCCATTTCGTGAACGGTATCGTGGATAGCATCAAGACCGAGCTCTTTCGCAAGCTTTGCAAGC
>CAZIXG010000106.1:0-4317 GCA_964543305.1 uncultured Ruminococcus sp. | reverse complement strand
TCTTCATGTGAAGGCTGTTGGGTAGCGGATAATAAAGTATATGTTGCCAACACTGCTGCGGCAAATATAGTTATTTTAGATAAAACAACGGGTGAAACACTGGGGATTGTTGTGTCACCTACAGGTGAAGAATGGAGTAGTACAATCGCCTTTGAGCCCACAAAGCTTAGCACCGATCGTGGTGGCAGAATATATTGTATATCACGAAATCAAACTCAGGGTATCGTTCAGTTTTCAAAGGAAGGCGAATTTATAGGATATCTTGGTGCTCTTGATGTTGACCCTGATTTATGGGATATTTTTGTAAGAAATTTCGGCACAAAAAAGATGAAGAATGAGAGTCTTCAAATGATACCTACCGAATTCACAAATCTTGTTTGTAATAGTGATGGTATGGTTTATGCTATAACAGAAACTGTTTCTGATAGTGAAATCAAGGGTGCGGTAAACGGAAGAAACGCGGAGGATTCCCCCGTAAGATTACTTAATCCGTTAGGTAACAACATATTAAAGAATAACGGGTATTTTCCCGCTGTCGGTGACATTGATTTTATGCTTTCGGGTGAAGATTCGGGCGCATCACGCTTTATTGATGTGGCTGTTGGTCCAAGCGGCATTTGCAGTCTGCTTGACCGCAAGCGCGGCAAGGTTTTTACTTATGATTATGATGGAAATTTGCTATATATTTTTGGCGGTACAGGCGCAGGAATAGGTCACTTTGAGCAACCCGTGTCAATTGTATATATAGATAATAAAATAGCAATTTTAGACCAAGGCTCTAAAAAAATAACCCTTTTTGGAACGAGCGATTTTACAAATCAGGTACTTGCAGCCTATGAGGCTCACGATTTAGGTGACTACGAAAAAGAAGAAGCGTGTTGGCGTGCTTTGGAAGAAAAGTTTTCAGGTTATGATATTGCAACCCTCGGTATCGGAAAAGCCCTTTATAATCGTGGTGAATACAAGGAAGCGATGGAGCTTTTTAAAATTGCAAATAACAAGGACTATTATTCCAAGGCATATAAAAACTATCAGGCGCAGCTTGCCGAAAAATATATTATATTTATATTCTTTGGAGCAATAGCCGCCGTAATAGGCTTATTCTTTGGCCTGCGTGCGGCAATCAGAGCAATAAAGAAATCAAACAATATTGTTTGTAAAACGCTTACAACAGGAGCTTATATAATGGCTCATCCCTTTGATGGATTTTGGGATCTTAAGTGGGAAAATAAGGGCACTGTAGCGGGCGCTTCCATAATGCTGGGCACAGCGTTTGTAGTAAGAATACTTTGTGAGCGATTGGTACCGTATCTTTTTAACACACAAAATCTTCCGCAAACAAACACGCTTATAAGCACATTGTCGCTTGTGATTATATTTATGCTATGGATAGTATCAAGCTGGTGCCTTACTACATTGTTTGATGGCAAAGGAAAGATTAGGGATATTTATATTTATTCTTGCTACTGTCTGACACCATATGTGATATTCTCACTACCAATTTTATTGTTAGGACAGTTTTTAACGCTTGAAATGGCTGCACTGTATTCAAGCTTGCAGATAATTGTAATTGCATATTGCTTATTGCTATTGTTGTCTGGCACTATTCAAACGCATCAATTCACTCTTGGTCGTACAGTTCTTATGCTTATTGCAAGTGTTTTAGGCGTCATACTTATGATGTTCTTGATAATTTTGTGTTCAGGACTCATACAAAACATTGTTGACTTTATTGTTCAGTCAATTAAAGAAATAGGTTTGCGATATTCTTAAGGAAAGGAAGAACGGTTAATGAAGATCACAAAAAAACAGCTTACTCCCGTGATTTCAATAATTGCAGTGATAGCCGCTTTCGCCTTACTGTTCGCAACCTATTCACCCGTAAGAAGCAGCCTTGGAACAAATGAGAGCTTCTCTATACAAACGCCGATGGGCGAAGAATTAACCGAGCAATTAATCGGCGAAGATATTAAGGCTTTTTCAAACGGTAGTAGCTCGATGTATGTGTCTTATGGCGGCGTGATTACTGTCAAGGATGATGCAACCGATACAGTATTATGGCAGAATGTCGCAAAAGAAGGTGACACGCTGATTTTCGGGGAACAGCAGGCTGCTGTTTCTCCAATCAGCATTACCTATCGTTATAACGGTGAGACCGATACAAATCTTTATTCTATGGCTGATGCTGTAGATAACGACCAATATACCGTTGCTTTCAGCGAGGACGGAAAAAGGCTTCAGGTTACATATCTTTTAGGTGAAGCAGGCGATGGCGGTCTATTACCGCAGGCGTTAACTAAGAATTTTATGGAGAAAGAAATTCTTTCAAAGCTTAGCGATGATGCGAAGGATTATTTGCTTGAAAGATATGTTCTTTACAAAAAAGGAACTGCGGATTCTACTCTAATCGCTAAATATAGCGGTATGGCTCAAGAGGATATTTATTATCTTGAATTTCCGGGTTCTTATGTTATTCAGACAAAGATTACTTCATATTTGTCCGAAGCAGGTTTTACGGTTGCACAGTATAAAGAGCAGTGTGAAATTACAGGTGAGCAAGCCGTAATTTATAATGAAAACTTTATGCTTACGGTAGAATACTGGCTTGAAGGCGAGGATATAATGATAAATATTCCCTGTGAGAGTATTTATTATCATCCCGAGCATCCCCTTACAACGATCACCCTTAACGGTGCTGCCACATATGCTGAAAACACACAGTCAGGTGAATATTTATTGCCTGCAGGTAGTGGTGCATTGCAAACTTTTGCGGTTAGCGGAGAAAGAAATAACAACTATACATATTACGGCAAAGACTATTTAAATACCGTATCAACCGCTAAAGAGACTGATTTCCCGTTGCCTGTTTATGGTGTTATAAGAACAGATCAGAGCGGACTTATGGGTATTATTGAAAGCGGCGCCGAAGTTGCGGTTCTTAACGAACGCTTTACAAACGGTGCAAGCCAGCTAAATCTTAGCCTTAAGCTACTTGAGTATGGTGATGCATCAGTAACTGCGCAGCAAACATCTACTGTTTATTGTAGCAGTCAGTTCAGTGATGATTTTACGGTAAGATACCGTATAACAGATGCGGGATATAATGCGATTGATTTGGCATCAGAATATAGAGAGCTTCTAATTTCGCAAAAAAAGATGCCGAGTGAAGCAAAACAAAATGAGAGCGCTTTAATTGAGATAATTGGTAATGTACCGTATTCATATCAATGGTTTGGATTATTTACCGTTAACAAACAAATAATTCTTACTGATTGGGAGCAAGCACAAGAAATTGTAAGTACTTTATGCGAGTCTGAAATTAATCCTGCAATTAAGCTTTCAGGCTATAATTCTAAGGGCTTATTCTGCCAAACACCCGGTAAGTATGACTTTATAGGTTCAAAAAAGGCGCGTAATAACTTTTTTGATTATGTCAGCAAAAACAATATCAACACTTATCTTGATGTGAGCCTTGCTTATAATTACACGGGAGCCGATGGGTTATTTAGCGGTTATAATGCCGGTAAACACAGTGCTCGTTTTTCGGGTAATGACAATGCCGAGAGACCAATTGCAACAAAGTCTACAGGCGCAAGCTCTGCAAAGGCTAAAATTGCAGAAATTGTGTCTCCTAAAATGTATGAGAAATATATTACTTCCTACAACAAATTGGATGCAGGAATTAATATTAGTTTAGGAGATGCATTTGATAGTTTAAATACCGATTATTCGGAAAAGACTCCCTACAATCGTGCGGATACATTAAAAGCTCTGCAGACAGTAGGCGAAACACTTTCGGAAAACCGGAGTATTATGGGGCAAAATTCTTTAATGCCTTTACTCAACAATTTATCCATATCAGAAAATTTGACATTAGAGGGTAAAGCGCAATATGCGTTTAGCGATTATGTGCCTTTTGTTCAAACGGTGCTCCACGGTTGTGTAAATTATACAACCGATTCGCTTAATGCATATAATGACTATGAGTTAGCGCTGCTTAACGCTATATCAACAGGCAGTTCTTTGAAGTATACAGTATCGTATTTTTTTGAACGGGATGTAATGAATACTGAATATGATTTTCTGTATTATAGTGATTGGGCTAACTGGAAGGATACAATAGTTACAGATATTTCTAATGTGCAAAAATTATACGAAAAGATAGCAGATGCATATATTGTTGACTATGAAAAGACAAACGAAATGTCAATTACAACCTACTCAAACAATATAACGGTATATGTTAACTATACAAATGAAGATATTGAAGCGGAAGATATAACAGTACCTGCAATGAGCTTTAAATCAGTAGAAATT
>CAZIXG010000105.1:0-4344 GCA_964543305.1 uncultured Ruminococcus sp. | reverse complement strand
GCCCGCGGTACCCACACCGCCCTGAATCTGCGCCGCCTCATCGGTGATGATATCGCCATAGAGATTGGGCATAACAAAGACCTCGAAGTCACTTCTTATCTTTTCGTTCACAAGATTTGCCGTCATAATATCGATATACCACTCATCAGCAGTGATTTCGGGATACTGCGCGGCTACCTCGTGGCAGATTTGAGAGAATTTACCGTCGGTCTTTTTCATAATGTTAGCCTTGGTTACAATAGCCACATTCTTCTTACCGTTTTTGCGCGCATATTCAAATGCCGCCTTGGCAATTCTGCGGGTGCCCGCATTAGTTGTCACCTTAAAGTCAAAAGCCAGAGTATCGGGAATTTCAACACCCTTAGAGCCTAAAACATACTCACCCTCGGTGTTCTCGCGGAAGAATATCCAGTCGATATTCTCTTCTGGCACACAAACGGGGCGAACATTGGCATAAAGGTCAAGCTCTCTGCGCATTGCAACATTTGCGCTTTCTAAAGTACCACCTTTAAGGGTGGTTGTGGGGCCCTTTAGTATAACATTACAGCCTTTAATTTCTTCCAAAACATCATCGGGTATAGCCTTGTTTTTAGCAATACGGTTTTCTATAGTTAGTCCCTCTATTGTTTTGATTTCCACCTTGCCGCTTTCAATTTCACCTTGAAGTAAAAATCTTAAAAGCCGCTCGGCTTCACTTGAAATTATGGGACCTATACCGTCGCCGCCGCAAACGCCGATTACTATTTTATCAAGCGAGGTGTAATCCACTGCTCCGCTTTCGTTTTCCATCCTTTGCTGGCGGGCTATCTGCTCTGTGAGCAGGGTTTTAAATTGCTCTACCGCCGAATCTATATATTGTTGCATATTAGTTCTCCTTTGTGAAAGCAAGCAAGCCGCCGGCCTTTAGTATCTTTTTCTGGCGGTCTGTAAATTCGCAGGAAAGCTCGATTTTCTCACCGCTGGCTTCGTTTTCAAGTGTTATTACGCCCTTATCCATACCATCAAAAATGTTTGAAAGGGTTAACTTATCGCCCTGATTTATCTTATCATAATCTTCAGCATTCTTAAAGGTAAGCGGCATAATGCCCGCGTTTATAAGGTTTGCCACATGGATACGCGCAAAGCTTTTGGCGATAACGACACGGACTCCAAGATACATAGGAACCAGTGCCGCGTGCTCACGCGAGGAGCCCTGACCATAGTTGCTGCCGCCTATCACTATACTCTCACCAAGCGCCTTTGCGCGCTCGGGGAAGGCTTTATCGCAAACGCCGAAGCAGAACTGCGAAAGGTGCGGAATATTAGAGCGGTACGGCAGTATTTTAGCGCCTGCGGGCATAATATGGTCAGTAGTGATATTATCGCCCACCTTAAGAGCAACCTGCGCAGATAGGTTATCTGTTTGTGGCTTTGATGCGGGGAAAGGCTTTATATTGGGACCTCTAAGCACCGCAACGCTATCTGCACAGGCTTCGGGCGCGGGTGCGATAACGGCGGAATCATCAATTTTAAATTTCTTAGGCATCTTGATTTTTAAACTGCCGCCAAGGGTTGTGGGGTCGGTGATTTCACCTGTGAGCGCTGCCGCCACAGCGGTTTCAGGGGATACGAGGTAAACACCCGCATCGGCGGTGCCGCTTCTACCCTCAAAATTACGGTTAAAGGTGCGAAGTGAAACACCCGCGGAATTAGGTGAGAAGCCCATACCAATGCAGGGGCCGCACGCCGCTTCAAGAATACGCGCGCCTGAGGCTATTATATCGCTTAAAGCGCCTGAGTCCGCAAGCATTGAAAGCACCTGCTTAGAGCCTGGGGAAATTGAAAGGCTAACCGAGGGGCTGATGGTTTTGCCCTTTAGCATTGCCGCAACCTTGAGCATATCCATAAGGGATGAATTTGTGCATGAGCCAATGCATACCTGATCAACCTTAGTGCCCCTCAGTGACTCAACCGTTACAACATTATCGGGGCTATGCGGACAAGCGATAAGCGGTTTTAGCTCATCAAGGTTAATATCTATAACCTTATCGTAAACGGCATCAATGTCGCTTGCAAGCGGTATATAATCCTCTTCCCTTCCCTGAGCCTTTAAGAAGGCTTTAGTAACCTCATCAGATGGAAAAATTGAGGTGGTAGCGCCAAGCTCGGTACCCATATTGGTGATGGTCGCGCGCTCGGGAACAGAAAGGTGCTTTATACCCTCGCCGCCCCATTCGATTATTGCGCCAACGCCGCCCTTAACAGAAAGGATGCGTAGTATCTCAAGACTTATATCCTTGGCGCTCACATAAGGTCTTAGCTTACCCGTTAGGTTAACCTTATACATTTTCGGCATTGTGATAAAATATGCGCCGCCACCCATAGCAACTGCAACATCAAGTCCGCCCGCGCCCATCGCGAGCATACCGATACCGCCGCCTGTGGGTGTGTGACTATCCGAGCCGATAAGAGTTTTACCCGGCTTGCCGAAGCGCTCGAGATGCACCTGATGGCATATGCCGTTACCTGGGCGTGAGAAATAGATGCCGTGCTTTGAGGTTACCGACTGAATATATCGGTGGTCATCTGCATTCTCAAAGCCGGACTGCAGTGTGTTGTGGTCTATGTAAGCCACGCTTTTTTCGGTTTTAACCCTTTTTAGTCCCATAGTTTCAAACTCGAGATATGCCATCGTGCCGGTGGCATCCTGAGTGAGTGTCTGGTCAATTTTAAGAGAAATTTCGCTCCCAACCGTCATTTTTCCCGAAATCAGATGGGATTTAATTATTTTTTGTGCTATCGTATAACCCATTGCGATTATCCTTTCGTAACAATATGCTCATAGGCATTTAGAAGATGTTTTTTAACAAGGTCGTAGACTTTTTCGCCGTCACCGGCGGTAATAGCCTCTAAAATTGCGCGATGCTCGGCAACAGATTCTGCGGCACGGCTGGATTTTGAAACAGAAACCTTGCGATATTTTTGTATTTTTCTGTGAAGCGGTAACAAAACATCATAAAGCACAATACTACCGCTCATTTTATAAATTATTTCGTGGAACTCGTTATCCATCAGCTTCATACGGTCAGCATCCTGCTTACCAAGATAAAATTCCTGAAGCTCTACCGCTTCTTTGAGCTTAGAAAGCTGATATTCATTATGATTTTTCGCCGCGCGCTGAGCTGCTAATGGCTCAATGCGAAAGCGCAGTTGAAATATATCCTCAACATCCTCCTCAGCGATGCCGACAACGATAACCCCCTTGCCCGATTCCTCAATAAGATGCTCCTGTTCAAGCCGCCTTAGCGCCTCTCTTATAGGCGTGCGGCTAACGCCAAGCTCTTCGCTTAGCTTGTTTTCCGTGAGCAGTGCGCCTTTTTTATATTTACCTGTCAAAATATCGGTTTCTATATGGTCAAACACCTGTTCTGCAAGAGATACTGTTTTATGATGCAACATCATTTTCACTCCTTAATAAACTCGCCGTTTGTAAACTCTTTTATCTTCTCCTCAATCTCAGTGTCAGAAAGGGAGGTCTGTCTGCCCTGCTCGTATTCCTTATCTATCCATTCCTTCATCTTTACCACAACCTCGCTGCGCTTATCAACGGCAAGGTCGCCTGAAAGACCATAGCTCTGATTTATCCAATAGGCGATACCCGCAAGACCTGAGGTTTTACTAAGCAGCACCGATACGGGGCGGTTGAGTATCTTTTCAGTATTAAAGATATTGTATATCTCTTCATCCTTTAAAAGACCATCAGCATGGATACCCGCGCGGGTAACATTGAAGTTCTTGCCCACAAAGGGTGTCATAGGCGGTATTTTATATCCGATTTCCTTTTTAAAGTAATCAGCTATTTCGGTTATCACAGTGGGGTCCATACCGTCAAAGGAGCCGCGAAGCGAAGCATACTCCATAACCATAGCCTCAAGCGGCACATTGCCCGTACGCTCGCCGATTCCCAAGAGTGAGCAGTTAACGGCGGAGGCGCCGTAAAGCCAAGCGGTAGAGGCGTTTGTTACCGCCTTATAAAAATCATTATGGCCGTGCCACTCAAGCATATCGCTTGGAACATCAGAATAATGCTGGAGACCGTAAATAATACCAGGTACACTTCGGGGAAGCGCTACCTCTGGGTAGGGCACTCCATAGCCCATAGTATCGCATGCGCGGATGCGCACAGGTATGCCCGCATCCTTCGACATTTTCATAAGCTCGTTCACAAATGGTACCACAAAGCCATAGAAATCGGCACGGGTGATATCCTCTAAATGGCAACGCGGCATAACGCCCGCCTCAAATGCCTCGCCAACTGCGGCAAGATACATATCCATCGCCTGCTTACGGGACTTTTTAAGCTTT